>CAJBZC010000453.1 GCA_903959965.1 uncultured bacterium | reverse complement strand
CTCGCCAGTTGCTCCGATGACGGAAGGCCGAATGTTTCAGGCATCAAGGTTGAGCTGGATGTCGTCAGATTTGAACGTGATCTGTTCGGGATGGACACCACGGCAATGCCCAAAGCCGTCAACGGGTTGTATGCAAGTCATCCCGGTTTCGGGCCTTTCTTCACGGAGCATATTTTGGGAATCCCGAACCAAGACAGTTCAGCCTTAGCCAGAGAAGCCTTTTTTAGATTTTTACGAGATTACCGGGGCATCTACGATCTGGTATCGAAGCGTTTTGAAGATATGTCGGATGTCCGGAAGGAGGTGATCGGAAGCATGCAACATATTCGCCATTATTTCCCGACATATCCCCTGCCGGAAAGGCTATATACCTTCATAGGTCCCCTGGACGCCTATGCGGAAGGTCGAACGGGCGGATATGGTGACATCATCACGCCGGAGGGACTGGCTACCGGCCTGCAACTGCACCTGGGGGCCGATGAACCGATCTATCATACCCGGGAAGGACTTCAGTTGTATCCTGAATACATCTCCCGCAGATTCACGCCGGAAATGATCGCCGTGAACTGCACGAAGAACTTGATCGATGACCTGTTTCCCGGACTACCGGGCGACAGGACCCTGTTGGACATCATGATTGACAAAGGAAAGCGGATGTATCTGCTGGATCTGTTCATGCCGGATGTTTCAGACACCCTCAAAACAGGCTACACTGCGAAGCAACTGGAAGGAGCAATGGAAAACGAGGCGTTGATCTGGAACTTCTTTATGGAGAACGAGCTCCTCTACGTATCTGATCCCATGCGGATCCGGGATTTCATTGGCGACGGGCCCAAAACCATGGAACTGGGCGACGGATCACCCGGACATATCGCCCTGTTCACCGGACGGCAGATCATCCGGGCTTATATGAAGAAACATCCGGAAACAAAACCGGAGGCCCTGCTCAACCTGGAAGCGAAAAAAATCCTTGAAGCTTCAGGATACAGACCCAGGGCATAAAAAAGGGTGCTCATGAGTGCACCCTCTTATATTCATTTACGGAGCAGGCATCAGGGATGCTTGCCCATATCCATCATAAAACGATAGTGGGACGCGATGGCCTTACGGGTTGTTGGAAAATAGTTATACCTCAGATCGAACTTCTCGCAGGTTTCCCTGACGATCCGACTAAGCGCGGGGTAGTGAATGTGACTGATGCGCGGGAAGAGGTGGTGCTCGATCTGATAGTTGAGTCCACCAACCATCCAGGTAACTATTGGATTGCTGGCAGCAAAATTGGCTGTTGTTTTGACCTGGTGGATGGCCCATTCGTTTTCGATGCGCACAGGGTCGATGCCGGCAGACTCGAACTCGGCATGTTCCACCACATGGGCCAGCTGGAAGACCAATGCCAGGGTGAGGCCGAGGGCGAACTGGGATACTAAGAATCCGACCAGCCAGGGCTTCCAGCCCACCACCAAGATCGGTACTACGATATACATGGCGATGAAGAACAACTTACCCGCCCAAAACAGGACATGGTCTTTCTTCTCGAGATGACGAATGGGTGTGGTGTACATCTTCCGGGAGAAATACTTCACATAGTCCATCCCAAACATGAACAGGGAAGTGAAGCCGTACAGCAGGAACATGTAGATCCCCTGATAGCGGTGCATCGGCTTCCAGGGTTGTGTGCGGCATTCGCGCATGAAGGGCATGTTGTTGATGTCGTCATCCACGCCGTCCACATTCGTGTAGGTGTGATGGACGATGTTGTGCTTGATTTTCCAGAGGGATGCGTTACCTCCGAGGAAATTGTGTGTTAGTCCGAAGATTTCGTTGACCCAGGATTTGGTTGAATAACTGCCATGACATGCGTCATGCATGACATTGAAGCCGATGGAGGCCATCGTTACACCCAAGATGGCGCAGAGTGCCACTGCCAGCAACCAGTGCATGGGCGTGAAAAGCAGCGCGAGATAAATGCCGATGGCGGCCGGAATCAAAATGGCCGTTTTGAGATACAGTTTCCAGTTACCTGTCTTGCGCAGGTTGTTCTCCTGAAAATATTGATCAACGGATTCCTTCAGGGCGTTGAAAAAAGCCTTGTTCTTGTTGTTGAAAGTTACCTTGTACATCGATTGTAAACAGAGGGATTTACGGTGGCTGTGAAATACTTAATGACAGTGATCTTGCGGCAGGATTTCAACAGGGTGTTCAGAAACAGCCATTTGTGCTTAGGTCCATTTGCGATTTCAACTGCCTTGCAAAGATAGAGATTATTGCAATCTGATGCAGTCAGTTCAGTTTGAGGGGGGCGATCATTACGAACTCCGGTATATTGACCGTGAAACTTCGATGGCTGTTCAGATCCATCATTTGATAGGTTCCATACATCTTTCCAATTTCGGTGCGAAGGTTGCAACCGCTAACATACTGATAGATTTCTGCTGGCTGAATGACAGGCTGTACGCCTATCACACCTTCTCCTTCGACTTCCCGCCGTTGCATATTGCTGTCGAAGATATGCCAGTGCCTTCGCATCAGCTGAATGGCATTCGGGTTTCCGTTTTCTATCGTTATCCGATAGGCAAACATAAACTCCCCATTGGAGGGATTCGAATAGTCCGGCTGATAGAAACATTCGACACTGACCTTCACTCCGGCTGTCACCTTGAATGGCATGTTTGTACCGTTTGATGTTACCGACGACTGGTGTTTATGCGAAAGACGAATATGCTGATCTGCCCTGTTGACTATGCCACAAGGTGAGTAACTTTGCGGCGCAAACTGGGAACATCACAAATTCATTGACCACGCATCAAATGTAAGACCAAATGACGAACATAGCCGTAGCAAAAGGGGATGGAATAGGACCGGAAATCATGGATGCCGTTATCTCGATATTCGAAGCGGCCGGAGTGCCCTTGACCTATGAATACGTGGACATGGGCAAATGGGTATTCGATAAGGGCTACTCGAATGGCATGACGCCGGAAGCGCAGCAACGCATCGAATCACTGGGTATCCTGTTCAAAGGCCCGATGGAGACACCTAAAGGGAAAGGTGTGAAGAGTGTAAACGTCACCGCCCGCAAGACCTGGAACACCTATGCCAACAAAAGGGTATTCAAAACCCTGCATGGCGTGGACACGGTATTTAGTCGGGCCGGCATTGCGATCGACATCACCGTGGTACGCGAAAACATTGAGGATACATACGGAGGCATCGAGCATATGCTTACGCACGATGTGGCGCTAAGCCGACGATTCATTACAAGACCCGGTTCACTGCAGGTGATCCGTTATGCCTTTGAGATGGCCCGTAAGAAGCAGGCCCGCCGTATCACCTGCGGGCATAAGGCGAACATCATGAAGATCACCGACGGACTTTTCCTGGAATGTTTCCGGGAAGTGGCCAAAGAATATCCGGAGATCCAGGCAGATGATGTGATCGTAGATGATCTCTGTATGAAGCTGGTCACCCGCCCCGATTTGTTTGACGTGGTGGTGCTGACCAACCTGCAGGGAGACATCGTCAGTGACCTTTGCGCCGGTCTGGTGGGTGGTTTGGGATTTGCCCCTTCTGCAAACATCGGAGACCATATCTGCATCTTTGAAGCCGTGCACGGCACTGCACCGGATATCACCGGCAAGAACATCGCCAACCCTACAGCACTGTTGCTGAGCGGCCTGACCATGCTTCGTCACCTGGGGCTGATGGAGCACGCCTCCATCATTGAAAATGCACTGCTATACACATTGGAAGCGGGGTTCCGAACCGGTGACTTCGGCGACAAGTCAATATCTGCATTGAACACCACCGCCTTTGCACAGGCCATCATCAGCCATTTCGGTCAGAAGCCGAAGCATGGCGCCAAAGCCTTACTGCCCAATAAGCCGGTGACACCCACCGTCTTCAAACTCGAAAAGAATCCGCTGATCATGAGCCAGGAAATGGAAGATGAGTCGATCGTCGGGGTGGATATGTTTGTCGAAAGCGCTGAACAGCCGGCCGAAGTAGCGGAAAAATGCCTGAAACACACGCTGGATCTCTTCAAACTGGTCACCATCAGCAACCGCGGAACACAAGTATGGCCCAAGGGTTCGGTGTTCACCAACCTGGTAAATCAGTATCGCTGCCGATTCGAGAGCGTAGGCGAAGTTCCGGTAACCCAGACAGATATCATCGAACTCTACAGGCGACTGGCGGCGGATTTCAAGATTTGTTCGACGGAATTGCTGAATATGTGGGGCGACAAGAAGGCCTACAGCCTCGCACAGGGTCAGTGAGTCATCATCACAGAACATCAATACCCGCAAGCATGTCTAAAAAGCACAAGGCAAATTCAGACGGCCTGGTTTATAGTACGGACCCTGACTTTATCCCCGCATCCGATGAACCGGAAGCGGAAACGCTGCCCGTTTCACAACAGAAATTGAGAATTCGGCTCGAAACCAAACACCGTGGCGGCAAAGCGGCCACGGTGATCACGGGGTTCATCGGCCGGGATGATGACCTCGAATCCCTTTCAAAAAAACTGAAGACCCATTGCGGGACAGGTGGTTCGGCGAAAGACGGGGAGATCATCATCCAGGGAGACCAGCGGCCAAAAGTGCTGGCATGGCTGTTGCAGCAGGGATATCCGGCGAAATAAAGCGGATGAATCGCGCACTGTCTGGAATAAGTCTGATCAGACCGCCTTCAGACTTAGATCAAGGCTGCGGGCCTGATGCACCAATGCGCCCACACTGACGAAATCCACTCCCGTAGCGGCAAATTCCAGGATATTGGAAAGGTTGATGCCTCCGCTCGCCTCCGTTTCAAATTTGCCATCCAGGATTCTCAATGCATCCCGAAGGCGTTCGGGCGTGAAATTATCCAGCATCACGCGGAACACTTTTCCCGATCCATAAGTTGCCACCAGTTTCACTTCATCCAGATTTCTGGTCTCAACTTCAATATTGAGTCCGGGCTGTTGCGCCCTTACATAATTCCAGGATCGATCGATGGCCTGGGGAATACCCCCGGCAAAATCGATATGATTGTCCTTGAGCATGATCATATCATACAGGCCGAATCGGTGGTTCGTCCCGCCGCCTATGCGAACCGCCCACTTTTCGAGTAACCTGAAATTGGGCGTTGTCTTGCGAGTATCGAGTATTCGTGTATGGTACCCCGTTAGTTTATCAACATAGGTACGGGTCAGCGTGGCGATCCCACTCATTCGCTGCATGCAATTCAGTACGACCCGTTCAGAACCCAGGATATCGTGCACGCGGCCTTCAACCCGGAAGGCCGCCTGACCGGGGGCCATCTGATCTCCGTCTTTCATATGAGGGATGAATACGATCTCTGGATCCTGCAGGCGGAACACCCGTTCCGCCACTTCCATGCCTGCCAGCACTCCTTCCTGTTTGATGCGCAGTTCTGCCGCCCCCCGGGCATCCGGAGGTATGCAACTGATGGTGGAATGATCTCCGTTGCCAATATCCTCGGTCAGCGCCTGACGCAGAAGTGTGTCCAGGGAGGAGTTCGTCGATTGCATACGTGAAGTTACGCCCTTCGTCCTTTGGGATGATCAGTCAATGGAACTAAGGACGCTCCAATCTCAATTCACTGATGACCATCCGCTCCCCTCTGGGACGCATGATGATAGACACACGATGTCGGTCTTTGCCGGATCGCAGATCACCGACGAAGATTTCACCATCTTCACCGTCAGACTGATGAACCATGGACAGATCGATAATGGTGCGGGATTTGAAAAAGTTTCGAAGGATGGCCTCCGACTGGGTTTTGCTGTAGGGATGCGTACGCTCATCAAGGGTTAATCGAACAACTTCGTCCATATACCGGGAAAGTTGGCCCGCATCTCCCCTTCTCAACGCGGCAAGTACATCCTGCATGGAATGTCCGGGAGGGCGATTCACCGAAATGAAACTGATCAGGGATAGTATAAATACGGACTTGAACATTAGAAACTGGTAATTTCCACATACTAAAAATGTGCCAATTACGATTCCCCGTCAGATAATGGCCCGATTTTATATGAGATTCTGACTTTTGAGGGTTGACCGACGGGAAATGTGGGTTTAATGGTGGTCAACATAACCATTCATATTTTACACAGAAAGGATGGTTCAGCGTTTTCGGACGCACACTCAAATCGAGTAATTTTGCACTATGGAACAGAAAAAAGCCATGCTCGTCATCATGGACGGATGGGGATTGGGACGCATCCCATCTTCAGATGCCATCCGCCAGGCAAACGTACCCTTCGTTAGCAGTCTGTATGATGCCTATCCTCATTCGACGCTCGTCACTTGTGGAGAGGAAGTTGGTCTGCCCGATGGTCAGATGGGCAATAGCGAGGTCGGACACCTCAACCTCGGAGCCGGAAGGATCGTCTATCAGGAACTGCAGCGCATCCACGTGGCCATCCGCAGCGGAGAATTCAGCCGTAATGAATCCTTGCGTGCGGCCATCGAATATGCGCGGACCAAAGAAAAGCCCTTGCATTTGATCGGCCTTGTGAGCGACGGCGGCGTCCATTCCCATACCGAACATCTGAAGGCGATCACCACGATATGCCGGGAAGCCGGACTTGACAAAGTTTTCATTCATGCCTTCACTGACGGTCGGGACACCGATCCGAAGAGCGGTCTCCAATACCTCGAACAATTGCAACAGCATCTCGACCGGAGTTGCGGACAGATCGCGACGGTTACCGGAAGGTATTACGCAATGGATCGAGACAAACGCTGGGAGCGGGTGAAACTCGCCTACGATGCGATGGTCCACGGCATCGGAACGCCCGTGGCAGATCCGATCTCCGCTGTGCGCGCCTCCTATGATGCACAGGTGACCGACGAATTCATCAAGCCGCTGATTGTTACAAACGCACACGGAGAACCTATCAGCCGGATCAGCGATGGCGATGCCGTGCTTTGTTTTAATTTCCGGACGGACAGATGTCGCGAGATCACAGAAGTGCTCACGCAGCGCGATATGCCTGATTTCGGCATGCGGGTGCTCTCCCTGGATTATACCACCATGACCGAGTACGACAAGACCTATCGAAACGTCAGGGTGATTTTCCGCAACGACAACCTGACGAAGACCCTGGGTGAGGTCATCGCCAAAGCCGGCCTTCAACAGATTCGGATCGCGGAAACCGAAAAATATCCGCATGTCACTTTCTTTTTCAGCGGGGGCCGCGAAGCGCCCTTCGAAGGGGAGCGCAGGATCATGGCCCCATCTCCGAAAGTGGCCACATACGACCTGAAACCGGAGATGAGTGCGGATGAACTGACAGACGCCATCGTGCCGGAGATCGAAGCAAAATCTGCTCATTTCATCTGTCTGAACTACGCCAATGCTGACATGGTAGGCCACACGGGCGATTTCCAGGCCGCCATCAAGGCGGTGGAAACGGTTGACCGTTGCGTGAAACGAGTGGTGGAAGCGGGTCTGAAGGCGGGTTATGCCATTTTCCTCACGGCCGATCATGGCAATGCCGATTTCATGATCAATGAAGACGGCAGTCCGAATACCGCCCACACGCTGAACACCGTACCATTGTTCGTCATCGACCGGGAATGGAAGGGAAGCCTCAAGCCAGGCAAGCTGGGAGACATCGCCCCCAGCATTCTGCACATGATGAATCTCACCGTGCCACCTGAAATGACAGGTGAAAACCTGCTGAACTGAGAGGCGGGATGAGGCCTGTTGCTTGGATCTGTCTGTGCTTGATCAGCATGATCAACGGTGTGACTGCCCAGCATAGCCGGCATGATTCCGCCTACAGTGACATGGACACAGTGGTGATTTCATTCAATCAGTGGGAGCAGAAACGAAATGAGGTACCCAATCGCATCCTGAAAGTCGATCTTCGGGACAATATCCTGCGCAACCCTCAAACCACGGCGGACATGTTGAGCCAGTCGGCTAACGTGTTCATACAAAAAAGCCAGCAGGCAGGAGGCAGTCCGATGATCAGGGGTTTTGCGGCCAACCGTGTACTGATCGTCTCAGATGGAGTCAGAATGAATAACGCCATCTTCAGAAGCGGTAATCTTCAGAACATCATATCCATCGATCCGCAGGTTGTCGAAAATGCTGAAGTCATTCTCGGCCCGGGTACCATCCTTTACGGAAGCGATGCTATAGGTGGTGTTATGGACTTTCATACGATCACCCCGCGTTTTTCATCGAATGATACAACATTGGTCAAGGGACATGTGCTCCTTCGACATGCGACAGCCAATCGAGAAAGAACCCTGCACGCTCATCTGAATATGGGTGGTAAAGTGTGGTCATGGTTCGGTTCGGTCAGCCTTAGTGATTTCGATGACCTCCGCATGGGCAGTTATGGCGGGCAAGACAGATATCTGAGTTCACGTTTCGTATCTGTGATCAGCGGGAGGGATAGTGTAATAAAGAATAGGGATCCACGCATTCAGCGATACACCGGATACCGGCAGTTTAACACGCTGCATAAGGTCAGATTCAAACCAAACCGCTTCACCGATCTTCAATACAGCTACACGCTGGCCCTTACGGGGGATGCGCCCAGATATGACAGATTGATCCAGAACAGACAGGGCCTGCCAAGATTTGCAGAATGGAATTACGCGCCGATGGTTTGGCAGATGCACCGGCTGCAATGGCTACACAATAAAAAAACAAACTGGTACGATCGAAGCCGCATCATCGTGGCACTCCAGGACTACAGGGAAGGCAGGTATGACAGAAACCTGAATAGCTCCATAAGAAACCGAACAGATGAACAACTGCTGGGGTGGCATCTGCATTGGGACAACCTCAAGGATCTGCGCAAAGGGTCCATTCACTACGGAATTGAATGGGTGCATGACAGGGTCCGATCCACTGCATTTTCCGAGGAGATCCGCAGTGGACTGAAAAAACCGCAGCAGTCGAGATATCCCGATGGAAGCTTGGCCATGACCACGGGATGGTACATCTCCTATAAACGATCTGTCAAAGAACGGTTTTTTTTGAGTTCAGGACTCAGACTAAATCATGGTCTGTTGGAGGCCCGATTTGACACGGCATTTCTACGCCTGCCATTCACACAGGCACGTATCAGTGCAGGCACGCTGACGGGTAATCTTGGTATGTCCATACTTACCGGGGCTTCCGGTTCCGTGCACCTGAATATGTCGACCGGTTTCAGAATGCCTAACATTGACGATCTGGGTAAGACCTTTGAAAGCACCCCCGGCAGACTCACTGTTCCGAACAGTGGATTGAGACCTGAATATGCATATCATGCGGAGATCGGATTCGATCAAAGGTTGACAAAACGGATCCGATTGGAAGGAGGAGTGTTCCTGACCTGGCTTGACGATGCCATCGTCAGGCGTCCGTTCACCTTCAACGGGTTTGATTCAATGCTATTCCAAGGTAACAGGCTTGCCATTGAAGCCTTAAGGAACGCTGCCTTCGCGCTTGTTCGGGGTGTTGAATGCTCGGCTTCCTTTCAGATCCTTTCGAGTCTGTCTGTCAGAACCGGCGGGATATTGACCCGCGGATGGGAAACCGATGATGTGAAAGACAACCAGGTGCCCCTGCGTCATGCCCCCCCACTTCAGGGGTTTGCCGAGATTAAATACAACGCAAAAAAGTTCAGGGCAGAACTGGTTTGGAATGCCAATGGAGGTATTGAATCCTCAGAAATGCCTCCTACAGAACTCGCAAAACCGGAGATCTATGCGTTGGATGCCTATGGAAAGCCCTTTAGTCCAGGGTGGCATACCCTCGGATTTCGCTGTGCCTATACATTTGCCAAAGGGCTGACCATCACAACGGGTTGTGAAAACATCTCTGATCAACGATACAGAAGCTATTCTTCAGGAATAGCGGCACCGGGTCGTAATTTTATCGTATCCTTGAGATATGGGTTTTAAATAATGGAACGACCTCAGGCCATCTCCAGCAACACCCGCAAACACCGGTCCGTGCACCGATGGTTTGCCCCTTCCGCTTTTGTAGTCATGACGCTGATGTCTACCACAGGGCTGCTCCTGGGCTGGAAAAAACACAGCAACGGATGGCTCATGGCGGACAACGCAAAGGGCGTGAGCTCGGATATGAAGCAATGGTTGTCCATGGATTCGTTGGACAAACTGGCCACCTCATATCTGAAAGACAGTATTGCTTTAAATCTGGATCCAACAAAGGACAGGATTGAAGTCCGCCCTGACAAGGGGATGGTCAAGTTCACATTTACTGAGCACTATCATGCCCTGCAGATTGATGCCACAACCGGCCGCCTGTTGAAAAAGGAGGTCAGACGATCGGACTGGATCGAGCGGCTGCACGATGGCACTTTGATTGACCGCCTGTTCGGGATCGAAAATCAGACGGGGAAACTGGCCTATACCACCATGGCCGCCTTACTGCTTGGAGGACTGACCTTCACGGGGGCGTTCTTATGGATCAATCCCAAAAGAATCAGACAATTGAAGCAAAAGCGAAACTGAAACCATTTAGCTATGCAGATGTTTTTATATTTCAGGGATGCAGCATCTCAATTCTAAGATTTGTCATACATTACGTGAAACCAACCGGATTTCATGACGGAAGAAGCCATGGTACAGGGATGCATTCGCAGGGATCCCGTCTGCCAGCAGGAGCTATACCGACGCTTCAGCCCCGCCATGCTGTCTGTCTGCTATCGTTACGCGAAACACCGTGAAGATGCCGAAGACATGCTGCAGGAAGGATTCATCAAGGTCTTCACACAGATCAATCAGTTCCAGTACAAGGGTGCACTGGAAGGCTGGATCAGAAAGATCATGGTGCATACTTGCATCAATATCCTTAAGAAAAACCGGAAGTTCGCGGATAGTGTGGATCTGATACATGCCAGTTCCCTGCCGATACGGGAAGATCATATCCCTTCCATCATGCAGGCCAAACAGGTTGTGGAATGTATTCGCATGCTACCACTGGGTTACAGGACGGTGCTGAACCTATTCGCCATCGAGGGTTACTCCCATCGTGAAATTGGCCAAATGCTGGATATCGAGGAAAGCACCAGCAGATCCCAGTATACCCGGGCCAAGAGCATGTTGGAACAGATCCTGATCAAAAGACAGTTGCTGCCGGTCAAACAACCGGCAGACGGGATGATCAGACCATAAATAAGATGCAGCCAACCAGATACTTTCGAATTGTCGACGTACAATGGAGCGAGAAAGCATAGAGAACGGATTTGAAGATTTTCTGAGGGTAAAAACTGATCAGTTCAGATTGCACCCTTCGGAATCAGTGTGGACGGAACTTGCCGCAAGAATGCACAAGCCCAGAAGGTGGCCTTATGTCCTGGGAGGAGTATTCTTGTTCGGCCTCGGCATAGGAGCAGGCATCATGATGGAACGTGTTTCTATGCAACGTTCCGCCACGGCAGAATCGATTTTAGTTTCTGCATCATCGAAGCCCGCACAATCTTCTCCACAAACCCCGGCAGATCCTTCTACCGGCTCCTTGTATCCGGTGGGCGAACAGACGCAGATCGTTGAAAACTTCCTCCTGAACGGTCAATTCCGAACAGATTTCGCATCCCGACCGCATACGCCGGGATTTACAAGAAATACAAGGGATGTCGCCTCAGTCAATCCCACGACAAGAAGCATCAGTACACTTCCGGTAAATACAGACATATCCCTGTCCTATCCCGTTCCCGGCCGTCTGGAGTCCTTAAGGATCAGAACACTGGCCATGGCAAAACAACCAGGAAGCCAATACAAGACGGATAAGGAAAAGGCATTGAAGCCCTCAGCCATCACCTCGGTAACAGCCAATGTGTTGAATACCATCGGCCGTATTGGAAAAAGAACAGGGTTGCAACTTTACATTGCTCCTTCGGTCAGTTACCGTCGACTGGTGGGGCAGGCTACCAAATCCACCTTCGCCTACAGCGGCTTCCCTTATAGCGCGAACTATGGCTTCCCTACCGATGTGAACGATGCCGTTATCCATAAGCCAGCCTTTGGTTTGGAGATAGGTTCCGCACTGACTCAGAACATTGGTCGAAAAGTCAGGTTGAGAGCAGGGCTGCAATTCAACTATAACAATTACGATATTGAGGCTTACAGTTACGTACCTGAAATGGCTCCCTTCAGTGCCGCGCGTCCCGCCGGGTATGGAACGCCGATCAATACACTGGCTTATTACCGGAATTCAAACGGATTCGACAGAACCTGGTTGCGTAACTCGCACCTGATGGTTTCCATGCCGGTGGGCATCGAAGCCAGCCTCTTCGGAAACCGCCGTGTTCGTTTCAACGTTGCCTCAACCATACAGCCAACCTACGTATTGAACAACAAGTCTTACCTGATCTCCACAAACCTGAAAAACTACGCTCAAGAGCCCGCACTCTACCGCAACTGGAATGTTAATGCGGGTGCCGAAGCCTACCTGAGCGTAGATGCAGGAACGTATCGCTGGGTTATAGGGCCACAGATGCGCTATCAACTCCTGTCCAGTTACAAGGAAGATTATCCAATCCGTGAACACCTGGTAGACTATGGATTCAAGATTGGTATTCAAAAAACACTCAAGTAGGCTCCTGTTCAATTTTCACCCGATTTCTCCCTATTTCGCCTGACGAATGATGCGTAATTTCGAAGCATGAAATCACGCGGATATATCTCATGCGCGATCCTGGTCATGATGGTGATATTGACCTCTTGCGATAATGAACCCAACAAGACAGGGGTCAGTGATGAAAAACTCTTCTACCCCGCCTTTACATTCATCAGTCAGGAACTCCGGTCAATCGACTCCATGGACCTGGCCCTATTCAGGTATGAACAGACGGGCGATCACAAAGACACCACCATCATGGAGAAAGCAGCGTTTCGCAAGTTCGTGGAATCCATCTTTACTGCAGAGATGCTGTCTGAACCCGGTAAATACGAATATCAGCGCCGCATCTTCATGGATGAGACCATCGGCAAGATAACCATCACTATGGATGCACTCAATCCGGCAGCGACGGTACGGCGGATGGATATGTTAATGGATCCGGAATCAGATGCCATCAAGAGTATATATGCGGAAATCTCCAAGGTGGAAGGTGATAAAAAGGTGTTCAGAAAAATGACCTGGACAGCGGGCCTTCAATTGACAGCAGGCATCGAGGAGATCTCCGGCCGAGATACGCATTATTCACGGCTCCGCATCCTCTGGGGGACGCCTCAGTAATCGTTTGCCGGATATCCCCCCAGACAGATGAGATCAGAGGAGTTTCAACACATTCAATCTACCATACCACAGGATCCGGGTATTTACAAGTACTTTGACCGGGAAGGCATGCTCCTTTATGTAGGCAAGGCCAAGAACTTGCGTAAACGCGTAAGTTCATATTTCACGAGTCGCAAGACCAGTCGGAAGACAGCCGAACTTGTCCGACGCATCGATCGCATCGAATTCACCATCGCTGTATCGGAACAGGATGCGCTGCTGTTAGAAAACAATCTGATCAAGGAGTTCCAGCCAAGGTTCAATATTGATCTCAAAGATGACAAGACCTATCCATACATCGTCATCCGGAAAGAAGCGTTTCCCAGGGTTTTTCTGACTCGCAGAATGATTCGAGACGGATCTGAATATCTCGGGCCATTCACTTCATCCGGAAAGGTCAGAGAAATGCTCACCTTTATCCGACAGCATATACAAATCCGTACCTGCACGCTCAATCTTTCAGAGAAACAAGTCGCAAAAGGAAAGTATAAAGTGTGCCTGGAATATCACCTGGGCAACTGTAAGGGCCCCTGTGTTGGTTTACAGACTGAGGCTGACTATCAGGAAGGACTTCAACAACTGCGTGCCATACTCAAGGGAAATCTGTCTCCAATCCTGCAGCATTACAAGGCAGAGATGAAAAAGCACGCTGAAGCCCTGGCCTTCGAACGTGCTGAGATGCTCCGGAAAAAGATCGAACATCTGAAAAATTATTATACGCCAGGATCTGCTGTGGTAAACCCCAAACTGGGAGATTTGGATGTATTCAGTATTGCGGACGGAGATGATGTTGCATTCGTCAATTTTCTCATGGTTCGAGGTGGTATGATCATCGATACGCATTCGATAGAAATCCGTAAGAAAATAGATGAACCGGATGAAGAACTGCTTTCGATTTCGGTCAGACATCTGCGGGAAACATTCAGGAGTGAGGCACCGGAAATCATCGTTCCGTTCTATATAGAGTTTACGGGGGATGATGTAGAGCAGACGGTTCCCAAGACGGGAGACAAACGTAAACTGCTGGAAATGTCGAAGCGGAACGTTGAGCACTTTCAACGTGAATGGAGGAGAAAGCGAACATTACTACTGGAAGCGAATCCTGAAGCGGAAGATAGCCTGCTCATACAACTGCAGTCGGACCTGTCACTACCCGTCATCCCGGAACATATCGAATGTTTCGATAACTCGAATTTTCAGGGCAGCTACCCTGTCTCGGCCATGGTTTGCTTCAAGGGTGGAAAGCCCAGCAAATCAGACTATCGACATTTCAACGTAAAATCAGTTGCCGGCATCAATGATTTCGCCACCATGGAGGAGGTTGTTTTCAGACGCTATGCAAAACTCCGGGACGAAGGACTTCCCCTTCCACAACTGGTCATCATTGATGGAGGCAAGGGCCAACTCGGTGCCGCCATGGAAAGCATTCGTAAACTGGATCTTACCGGCAAGATGACAGTGGTTGGACTCGCGAAGCAGGAGGAGGAAATCTTTTTTCCCGGAGACTCGGAATCCCTGAAACTTCCCTGGGACAATCCCAGCCTCATGCTCATCCGACGTATCCGTGACGAGGTGCACCGTTTTGGGATCACATTTCACCGGCAGCAACGCAGCAGGGGGACGTTCAAAAACAAATTGGAGGAAATCGAGGGGATCGGAAAACAGACGGCAGAAACCTTGTTGCGCAATTTCAAATCGGTGAAACGGGTGTCCAGTGCTTCCCTTGAAGACCTCGAGGAGGTCATAGGAGCGGGTAAGGCGCGGATCATATACGCACATTTTGAATCAGAAAGACCGGGAGCGAACTGATGCTGTCACGCAGGCATTTTTGCATAAAAAAAACCCGATCATAGACCGGGTTTTTTTATGCAATGACATCATCTCAACTTAATATGACCAGAGATTTTGCTCGTAGTTGAAGATTTTCTCTTTCATCCCCTCCCCTTCAAGCAATCGAAGGATGGGGTCGTTGATGTATTGACGGATATACTGATCGTAGGGATTCTCCATGGTTGACTTGACGATGGAACTCGCAAAGAAACGGCTTTCGAAGAGCTCTTCCCAACTCATGCGTGCTCCAAAATTCTTACCATTGTACACTTCGTGGCTTGAAAGAGTGGGACGCAGGTCCGGATAATAGACCCAAAATACCGGGCTTTCACCCAACACAACATTGGTGTTGGCGTCCACGGTAACCTTTACCGGCGAGATGCCAAGGATTCTGACATACATACGGGAGGATTCCTTGTCAAAAATCCATTCCTCTTTGACCATATACTTCACGATGTCGTCAGGGTTGAACTCGGGACACATGAGGGTATCCTTCATGATACCTTTGGAGCCATCCGGATCCTTGGCCCAGTTGGGTATCTGGTCGGTCTTGCACTTACCCACCAGCTTTTCGCCGATCTCCTTAAGGGTCATGGGTGTGGTAAGGCGGTCATCTTCACCTGCAATACCGGCACTAAACGCGGTGATATCACCTTTTTTGATGGCGGTGAGCAGGATATTGATGAACCGTTGGTTTCCGTTGTCTTCATCAGCCTTGTAGCGGAAGGACTGATTCATCTTTTCCCGAACATCGATCTCACGCCATACGAACTGACGGTAAACGGCGTCATCCTCACGGATATGTTCATATGCAAGTGGTGTACGTTCGCGGAGCGGATTTCGATCGATGGAACTTTCAGCCCTGCGTGTGCGCTTTATGGTATCCATTTTCAACGGATCACGCGGTGGTTCCGGGGCGGCTGCGACTACAGGTACCGTATCCACAGGCTTGGCAGCCAGGTTGGTGGTGGGAGCCTTGGTGCTCGTTTTCTGAGCCGTTGGCTTTTTAGCTGTGGTCGTCGGTTTCCGGGTGGCCGTCGTCTTGTTCCGCACCGTCTGGGCATCCAGGGTGGTTGCCGCGGTTGTCAGCGACAGCAGCAGCAAGGCGTATCGTGCGGTCAGGGTTTTCATGATCATGGGTTTAATGTGAGGTCCTGTCCTGATTATTTAAGACTGTAGGAAAGGCTTCCGGGCAGCGTCCGCAGTTTCCCATCCGGACCTTTGACCTGGATATCGGTGATCACCACAAGGGCACCGGGTTTCAATTTCGAAACCAGGGCGGAAGCATTACCGGTCCAGCGGGGGCCTTCGTTGTTGATCGGAGAATAGAACGGTATATCCGGGCTTTGGGCGCCAATGGTATATCCAATTACCTGGAATGGAGCATCAAATTCAGAATCTTCCAACTTGGCGATGACACCACCCATGTTCTTGAACGACTGTGCGGGTACTGCACCCACTTTCAGGTTTCCGACATAGGCGGCGGGGTTGGGTAATTGTTTGACACGGAATACCACTTTGCCGGCTGACTTACCTTCAACCATTACATTGATGGTTTGCTCACCGTTGGATCCGTTGGCAGGCTTGGCGGTGTATTTGTTTCCGCCCTCTTTGGTGATGGTTCCACCGCTGAACGTGGCAGATACCTTTTCAGCACCTGCTCCGGCTGTGATGGTAAGCGGATTATCAACACCAATGTACATGACATTCATCTTGTCAGCAGAAACCGCAACACCTGAAGGTGCACCCACCGTGTATTCGATGGCTTCGGAGACTGATTTGTTTTCACCTGTATTAGGATCTACATAGGTAACGGTGACATTGATCTTCCGGGTACCCGTACCTCCGACGTTGAACTTGGAAACGGCCACACCATTGTCATCCACGGTGATGCTACGTCCATCGATTGATACAGTGGGCTTAACGGAGGCGTTGAAGGCGCCGAGGCCTGCAGAGACTACGAGTTCTTCACCGGGCATCAGGTAAGTGGAGCTTGTTCCGATGAGCGGTTTGAACTTATCCAGCACGATTTTGACAGAACCGACCCGGTTGATGCAATAGGTTGCCACCTGGTTTTCGGTATTTTTCACGTCGTTCTGGAACTTGCTCAGCATGGTCAATGCGGCAACGGTGGGTGACATGTGGAAATGAGCATTCGTCCAATCTTTGACCTTATCACCTGTCGACTTATTGCCAGAGGCCGATTTTGGGGGGTCCAGATTAAGGGGAAGTTTCGAACCGAGGTCTTTCGCGATCTCCGGATCGATGGCCATGATATCCTTCTTGTAGGATTCGAGGGCGACGTACAGATTTTTCCCTTCGCCCTTGGTATCAAAGAGACGGGTAGCGGCGTCCAGGTTGTCCTGTCCTTTGGGATCTTCCGCAGCGGGATCATATTCTGCTTCCTTCATCAGTTCCTTCTTGTACCTGTCGATCAGATCTGAGGTCTTTTTTGAAAGCTCGCGTGCTTTATCGGCCTTGGGCTTCCAAATAGCGGCCTTCTCGGCGGTCTTCGGATCTTTAAGGAGCTCGTCGAAACTGGAGTACACAGAGGCTGTGGACTGGGTCAGAACGTTATTGGATTGATTGAGGCTGTTGTCAACCACCTTGAATGCGTTGATGATCTCGGCGGAGACGTTGAGCGCGAGAAGGGCTGTCAACACGAGGTACATCATGTTGATCATCTTCTGCCTTGGCTCTTTGGGTAGTGCCATTTTCTTAAGCGTATTTTATGAGGTCAATATGGTTTTCCGGACCGGGGTCCGTGGAACGTAGCGAGCAATGATCAACGGCCCTGCATGGCTGCCAGCATATTGCCGTAGACATTGTTCAGGTTACCCAGGTTCTTTGCCAGCAGTGCAATCTGCTCCTGAGCGCGTTGTGCATCCGCCACACTTCCCTGCATGGTCTGGGAAGCATTGACCAGGTTGCTGTAGAAGGCGTTCATGGCCTTCAGGTGGTTGTTGGTATCCTGGAGCTCGAGCTCATAGATGGTGTTCAGTGAACCGAGGTTCTTGGTGAGTGACTGCACCTGCTCAT
>CAJBZC010000452.1 GCA_903959965.1 uncultured bacterium | reverse complement strand
GTGCCGACTGTTCGTCTTCCATGATGCGGGATGCTTCCTCTACCCTGAGCCGGTTGAGCAACTGGGCAAACGACTGTCCTGTCATCTTTCGGGATATTTGTGTCAGTCGCCTGGCGGGGATATCCAATTTGCGGGCAATATCTTCCGTTTTAAAGCGATGACTCAGGTGCGGTTTCTCCTCACGCAATATGGACATCATCTGAGCAAACCATTGCAGGTCATCCGGGGTGGATTCTGCCTGTATATCCGAATCAGTCGCATCGATGTCCTCTTCGTCACCCGCATCCGTCGATCCATGATCCGGCGGCAATGACTGTATGTGTCGGTGATGATTTGACTGTCCATTTTCTTGCTCATCCCTTCTTCTGCGATAATCCTCCAGCAGACGTTCGTAAGTGCGGACCAGGGCACGTTGATAGCGATTGCGTTGCCTTAATACCATCATCAATATGCCAAGCAGGACGACCAAGGAGATCAGGATCACCGTCAAAGTGGTACGTTGCCGGACCTCCTCTCTGAGTTCCTTATTTTCAGTCTCCTGCCTTTCACGCTGATATTTCACTTCCAGTTCCTGCACAGATTTCTGACGATCTGCCGCTACCAGCGAATCATTCAGTCGTCGGAGACGTTCAGAAGCGGTCAATGCCTCGGCATATCTGCCCGCCTTCTTATGCAGGGCAACAAGCTTGCTTGTCTGCTCCAATATATAATGATTCAGATGGAGGCTATCCAATTGAAGAATGGAGGCATTCAATCGTTGGATGGCTTCATTCGATCGGCCCGTTGCTCCATACACTCCCGCCAGTCCGCTATTGGCCATCGCGACCCCGACAGGATCTCCCATGGCAGCGGCCCGATCCCGAACCATCTGGTAATTCACTTCTGCCTCTTTAAGATTTCCTCCTTTTTCTTCCAGGGTGGCAAGATTATATCGAAGTTGCAGGCCGATGAAATCCCCTCCCTTCGATGGCGTAAGGCGTATCCCTTGTTCAAAGGCCATGTGACTGCTATCGAGTATACCCATATCGGAATAGGCAACACCCTCATTCATCCAGCTGCTGGCCTGGCGTAATGAATCTCCCATCCTGCCGGCCACACTTCTCGCCTTTCGATAAAAGTCGATGGATGGATGAGGATTGTTCATCGCAGACAGGTTGTTTCCGATGTTCATATATACCGCATATAGCGGGCGTATGCTGTCAAGTCTCTCCAGGGTATCCCGTGCATGGTAGAGATGTACCATGGCATCCGAAAATCGCCCCTCCCTTGTTTGAATGGCCCCAATCAGACCGTTGATGACAGCTTCCTCGTAAAACATTCCGCGCGTATGGAAGGTACCCGCCGCCCCCGGAAGATATGGTTCGAGGGCCTGCTGGTCGGCCATGGAAACCTCTCCGCGTACGGGCAGCAAAGATCTGGCCATGGAGAGGGAATCGCCCGCTCGTTCGGCGTCCTTTCGGATGCTGACACCGGTACTCAGGACGGAATCCATCCTTCCGATGGCGGCATACGCCCGCTGTCGGATGAGTTTAAGTTCTATTTGGGACGATGAGGATATACCCCGACTCGTTGGTTCATACAAGATACTGTCAATCGAGCGGATCGTGGCATTCGGATCCGATACGAGTGTTGACTCCGATTGCTGCATGATGTCAGGCGCTACATCTCTTCCGGACTGACAAGCGCCGAATATCAAATATAAAAAAATAAAATATGAACGCGGGTGCATATCCAAATAAAAGTATGAGTAGTGATTTCTGATGTGAAATCCCTCTCATGAAATATTTGAATATAGATATATCAACCCTTTCGATGGCGTCGCACATGGTTGGCACCATAGGCGGCTCCCGCTGCCAGCAGCAGCGAGAGCCCTCCGTCGACGGGCACCGTTCCATCTCCGTCTGCAGGATCATCCTGGGAGAAGGCGTTGAGACTGAAGGTGAGCAGGAGTATGGTGATGAGCTTTTTCATGTTGTGATGTTTTGAGCGTCCAGCGCAGAGAAAAGAGAAAAGGAGAAAAGTTTAAGAACATCCTCTGCGGATCTCTTTTTCTCCTTTCTCTGTGCTCCAATTCTATTACTCTACGACAAGTCGGAATGTTTCTTTGGGTTGTTTATTCTGATCGGATAATTTGATGATATAAGTTCCGGGAGACAACAGACGCCCCTCCAGGATACGGTACTCCCCATTCACCGAACGATGTTGCAATGAAGTGGTGGCCACCAGGCGGCCCGTCATGTCGAGGACCTGGACAGCGTAGGTACCCGGCGCCATCGCGCGCAGCGAGAGTTTCACATCGATTGATTTGGACGGGTTCGGGTAGAGTTTCACACTCGGTTGCTCTGCCGCATCGTCCGGCTCGAGGGTAACACCGGTTGACGGACGACCGGCTTCTACATACACGATCTCGAAGCGGGTGGAATCCCAGGCCGCGCTGCCCGTACCGATGAAGTCGTAGTCGGTCTGGGCGTTCATATTTATTTCGATCTGACGTTTGAGGACGTTATCCTTCAGCCAGGCTTGTACATAGCGATCACGCATACCCCGCGGATC
>CAJBZC010000451.1 GCA_903959965.1 uncultured bacterium | reverse complement strand
GTATCAAAAAACGCACTCCCCTCTGGCTGTCATCCCGAGGCCGCCGAGGGACCTTGTATTTGACGCTGAAAAAACAAATTTTCTCGGGTGTCATCCTGAGGCCTCCGAAGGATCTTGTATTCGGCTGTATAATGTCGATGCTCGCTGAATTATTTCATATTTATTCCAGCCTGCCGAGCAAGTATTGTATTTGTATTTTGATCACTTCACCGTGGTTCCGTGAACCGTGGATCCTTCGTGAAGGTCGTGTCCGTCAGGGTAGACAGGAATTGCAGCAGATCGGATTTTTCATTATTACTGATCGACAAACCGGCACGTAAGGCCGGGTCAACGGTAGGTCCTGACTTGAATCCGGAACGATAGTGGTCGATCACGGCACTGAGTGAATAAAAGCGGCCATCATGTCCGTAAGGTGCGGTCAGCGCGACATTCCGGAGACTGGGCACCTTGAATTTGAGGGAATCTGATGCTAAACCGGTGATCCGCATGCGTCCCATATCCCTGATTGTAGGATGCAAGGGCATCCCGGTGTTTTTGTAGCTTAGGTCTGTGAACAAAGGTTCCTGATGACAGCTGCCACATTTTACTTTGAAAATGGCATATCCTGAGGCTTCGGCCTGGGTAAAGATTGCCTTTCCCGTTTTCACTCTATCGTATTTGGCATCTGCGGACACGATGATACCCATGAATTGGGACAGAGCCTTGAGCATCCGCTGAGATGTCGCTTCCGGATCTCCGAATGCAGCCCGGAACATGGACCGATATCGACTGTCTGCGTTCAGTTTTTTCAGGATGTTCGACAACTCTTCTCCCATTTCGTTGGCCGCAGTGATCGGAGCCAGGGGCTGTACTTCCAGATGGTTGATCCCGCCGTCCCAGTGCAGCTCCCGATGCCAGGCGAGATTGAAGAGCCCGGGTGCATTGCGGGTCGTGAATTGATTATCGATACCATGACTAAAGTCGTGATCAAAAGTGGCGAATGCCGCAAAGGGCTGATGGCAGGATCCGCAGGATACCAGTCCGTCCTTGGCGAGGCGGCCATCATAAAACAAAACGCGTCCGAGTTCCACACCTTCTTTCGTCAACGGGTTGTTGCGGAAAATATCATTCGGTGCCGGGAATCCGGCAGGTGCGGTAAGGCTCAGCGGTGTGGGAGCTGATGGTGTGGATTCATTTTTGTTACAGGCCGTGAACAGAGCCGTCGTGATACCAGCCGTCATAAACAACCATCCTATGATTCGCCTCCTGATCATCTCCGTTCGATGTTTTCCAGTGAGAACATCTTTGCATAATTGTCGGCGTATTCCACGGCCAGGGGCCCCGGCTGCATCACCTGCACCTGCCCTGAAATGGGCAGATCGTGAACAGCCTTGAACCAGGCATCAAGATCCATATGCAGAATTATGTGCGTCAATCCGCTCTTGTCAAGGGTCCAGGTATTTTGTACAGGCAGGTCGAGCAAAATGATCCGCTTCGTATCCTGTTCCTTTTGGAATCCACCGATGTGATAGGTAAATCGGTTGTCGGGGCGGATTGAAGCCGCCGAGGATCCTTCAAATTTGGCATGGATATAACCGGTCTGCCAGGTCCAGAACATGCCATTCAGCGGATCCAGCGCTCCCGTCTGCGCACCGCTGACATTTCGGATGCTGTCAATACCGATCTGAAAGCGGAGTCTGCGGAATGGTCTTTCGTTACCTGTAAGATCAATTGACAAGGAAGTACTGTCAAATACATCGATCAGGTGATATGCATCCGGATGATCGGAAACCGGCACATCTCCATCATTCAACAGCGAGAAATTTCCGAGATAGATGCGAAACACATCGACCCTGAAATCCTCGCCCCAGCTATTTGTCTGCCCGGCATCCCTGACCAGTCGATTGCCATTGACCACGGGGATGACCTGAATCCTCAGCCGATAACCCGGGGCTTCAACACTGGTATCCTTGGCGCAGCCACCCGACATGAACAATCCCGTCACGATCAATATATGGATACATAGATTTCGCATGTAAAATTTTTATTCAGCATCAGCAGAACGATCGACTGACCGGCGGTTGATTTTTCGTTGTGCCTGTATGCGCTTTTCTTCCTGATTTCTTTTTTTGGAAGCGGCGGTCGGTGCGGTTCGTATCCTCGGTTTCTTAGGGGTTAACGCCTGTTCGACGAGGCGGTTCATTTTTTCCACCACAAGCATGCGGTTCGCCCACTGGCTGCGATGCGTGTCGGCCCGCACCTGCAGACTGCCTGCTGCACTGATCCGATGGCGCAGCCGCTCCTTGATGATCCCTTTCTGTCGATCATCAACCAGTGATGATGCATCCACCTCCCAGAGGCCTTCCACCATGGTTTCCACCTTGTTGACGTTCTGCCCGCCCTTGCCGCCGGCACGAGCCGTCCGGAACCGAATCTCGGGGCTTATGTCTATCTTCATAGTTCCTTAAAGTTACGTCAACCTTCTCTTCCTTTTCATGAGGACTGTCATACAAAGAGTTCAGCAGGCCGCCGTGAATGCCGACGGTCAACCCGCCGGTGCGATAGGACGGGGCTTGATGATCCTGCTCGGCATCGAGGAGGCAGACACTGATGCGGATATAGAATGGCTCTGCCAGAAGATCGTGAATCTTCGCATCTTCAATGACGACGAGGGCGTGATGAACCGTTCCGTGCTGGATATTCGAGGCGAGATCCTTTTGGTGAGCCAGTTCACCCTCTTCGCCTCCACCAAAAAAGGAAACAGGCCCTCCTATATCCGGGCCGCCCGTCCGGATTTCGCTATTCCGATGTACGAGCAGACTATCCGTCAGTTGACATCCCTGCTGGGTCGGCCCATTGCCACCGGTGTGTTTGGAGCCGATATGCAGGTCTCCCTGGTGAACGACGGACCAGTGACGATCCTGATCGATACAAAGGACCGGGAGTAATTCTATCTTATATTTATTTTTAAGAGATGACGATCGAAGCGGCACAGCAGCAGGTGGACGAATGGATTCGGACCATCGGCGTCAGGTATTTCAGCGAGCTCACTAATATGGCCATCCTGACGGAAGAGGTGGGGGAGTTGGCGCGCATCATGGCGCGTACATACGGAGATCAGTCGTTCAAGAAGTCTGATCTGGGGCGCGACCTAGGCGATGAAATGGCCGATGTGCTTTGGGTGTTGATATGCCTGGCGAACCAGACCGGCGTGAACCTCACAGAGGCATTTGAACGCAATATGGCCAAGAAAACGGAGCGTGATGCTGGCCGGCATGCCGCCAATGAAAAGCTGCGAGATCGGGATGCAGGTTGACCTTCAGGTCATCGGGCTTTGGCCTGTTTTCGTATCTTCGCTGCCTATGATTTCGAACGATCCCCAGCGTTTTGCCGCCATCATCTCCCACGCGAAGGAGTATGGCTTCGTGTTCCAGTCCAGCGAGATCTACGACGGACTCAGTGCCGTGTACGATTACGGTCCCTGGGGCAGCGAACTGAAACGCAATATCCGCGACCAGTGGTGGAATGCCATGACCCGCATGCACGATAACATCGTTGGCATCGATTCCGCCATCTTCATGCATCCTACGATCTGGAAGGCCTCCGGCCACGTCGATAATTTCAGCGACCCGATGATCGACAACAAGGACAGCAAGAAACGCTACCGCGTAGATCATCTCATCGAAGCATATGCCGATGAGCTGAAAGCCAATGGTGATGAAGCCGGAGCCGAAGCCATCATTGCTCAGATGGACGCCCTGCTGGCAGCCAATGACTACGCCGGTCTGAAATCCCTTATTGACGGCAGAAGCATCCGTTGCAGTGTCAGCGGCACCTGTAACTGGACGGATGTACGACAGTTCAACCTGATGTTTTCCACCCAGCTGGGCTCTGTATCCGATGAAGCGAATGAGATCTACCTGCGTCCGGAAACGGCCCAGGGCATCTTCGTCAACTTCCTGAACGTACAGAAGACCGCACGCATGAAGATCCCCTTCGGTATCGCGCAGGTCGGTAAGGCATTTCGCAATGAGATCGTCGCCCGCCAGTTCATCTTCCGCATGCGAGAGTTCGAACAGATGGAGATGCAGTTCTTCATCCGTCCCGGTTCACAGAAGGAATGGTACGAATACTGGAAGAAGGAGCGGCTCGACTGGCATCTTTCGCTGGGATTCCCGGTCGAAAACTACCGCTATCACGACCATGTCAAACTCGCGCATTACGCTGATGCGGCCGTAGACATCGAATACGCCTTCCCGATCGGATGGAAAGAAGTGGAAGGCATTCATTCCCGCACCGATTTCGACCTCTCCAGCCACCAGCAATTCAGCGGCAAGAAATTGCAATATTTCGATAACGAGATCAATCAGAATTATGTTCCGTATGTGATCGAGACCTCCATCGGCCTGGATCGTATGTTCCTGCTCACGCTCTCTTATGCCTATGCGGAGGAATCATGGACGAAGGAAGACGGCAGGGAAGACAGTCGCGTCGTGTTGCGCATCCCGCCGAAACTCGCGCCCATCAAGCTGGCCATCCTGCCTCTCGTGAAGAAAGACGGACTCCCCGAGATCGCCCGCGATATCATGAAAGAATGCCGGGAGGATTTCTACTGTTTCTACGAGGAAAAG
Source organism: uncultured bacterium (assembly GCA_903959965.1). Taxonomy (GTDB): domain Bacteria; phylum Bacteroidota; class Bacteroidia; order Chitinophagales; family Chitinophagaceae; genus Pollutibacter. The sequence continues at coordinate 3,526 of CAJBZC010000451.1, read as the reverse complement.
GATACGATCGGTAAGCGATATCGCCGCATGGATGCACTGGGCACACCATTCTGTATCACGATCGATCACCAGTCGAAAGAGGACAACTGTGTGACGATCCGTTATCGGGATACCATGCAGCAGGAACGCATCCCCATCGCTTCCGTGCGAGAGCTGGTGCGTGCTCAGATCCGTTGAGTTCGATCAGATCATCTGTACTTCAGCAGAACCCAGGCATAGCCGGTAAGTTCATGCAACAAGCTCTTCCATTGAACGAACGCATCATTGGAGGGCTTCAGGCTTGACCATCCGAATCGCGATCCCGATGGTTTTACATAAAAATCGCAGGGATATGCGCGGAAAGGTATGTGCTCTTCTGCGAATATGCGCGCAGAGCGAGGCATGTGGGCAGCGGAAGTGATCAGCAGGATGCTGTCCCTTACACCCATGGAATCGAGATGGCGCCTGGCCAACTTTGCATTTTCAATGGTGTTCCGGGCACTGCGTTCATTGATGACATCTTCCCGCGGGACGCCCATCTCCACAAAGGTTTCCGTCAGGAAATCACTTTCCCGAAGATCATGATCAGGAAAGGGACTGGCCTGTCCGCCCGTGATCAGTATCTTTTGGATGTGTCCGGTCTTGTATAGACGCAGGGTCTGGATAAATCTGTCAGATGCATGATTGAAATATCCCTTGAGATCACGCTTGTCGTAGCCTGACATTCCACCGAGCAGTACGCCGACTTTATATTTATTTCCCTGCTGCAAGACTTCCGGCTTCCATTGCCAGGTGGCGGTCAGGTTCTTGATCAGCCATCCATTGGAAAAAACAAATATCAGCGCCAATGATAAATATAACAATCTTCTTCTCAAAATGGCAGAACGCGTAAGCACAGCCCATATCAGCGTCAGCACGATCCACAGCAGCGGATCGATCAGGTCGCCGATGATCTTTGAAAGTATATACATGTGCCGGTTTGCGTACTAACGGTTATGGCTAGCCGTAAATTTCCTGATGGATGGATTTGCGATCGTATCCCAGTTCCTGGATGCGTCGCTTGGCTTCATCGATCATGTTTTTCCAGCCACAGAGGAAGAAATCGGCTGGTTGACCGGCAGCGGCCAGTCGTTCATAGACCTGGTGCACATATCCCTTTTCTCCATCCCAGTCTTCCCGGGATAGCACGGGTATGAATTGGATGTTCGGATGTTCGGCGGACACCTGCGTAAGTTCTTCGTGGTAAAGCAGGCTATCCCTGGTGCGGGTACCGAAAATGAGATAAATATGTTGATAGGGTGTTCCGTTCCTTACTGCGTCTTGCACCATGCTCCGAAAGGGGGCGATGCCGGTGCCAGTGCAGATGAGGAACAAATCCTGTTTTTCTGTTTCCTTGTCCAGGGTGAATACGCCTTGGGGACCGCGGAAGAGTACTTCGGACCCAACCTTGAATTCCTTCCACATATAGTTGGTGCCCAGGCCCTGAGGATTGAGTACGATGACAAGTTCGAATTCATTGGTGCCATCTGGTGCGGAGGCAATGGAATAACTGCGCCAGCGCTTGTTGGGTTTCTCGTGGATGGGGAGATCGAAGGTCACGAACTGACCGGGGATATAATCAAAACGATCGAGTTCCGGAACCCGGAACCAGAATCTGAGGGTGTCGGTCGCTTCCTCTTCGATGCGTGTCACTACGGCGGTGCGCCAGGGTTGTACTGCCATTTCGGTTTACGTCTATTGGGTTGTTAGAGCAAACATATGGGCATGTGGTTCGAAACACCACATGCCCATACACTCGTTCACGAATATAAGAAGCGTGCCATAATAATCAATCCCGAACTATCTGTCGGGTGTACTGATGTTTTCGATCGGGACTGGTGATCGTCAGCACATACAGGCCACGCGGCAGTTTCGAGAGATCCGCCATTCCGTTTCTGTAAGGCATATCCCGATCAAAGATGATTTGTCCGGAAAGGTTGCTGACCTGCACCCTGACAGTCCGAATGCCGATCATATTTCCAGTCATGATGTTCAAAGGCCCACGCGTCGGTGATGGGAATACGTTCCTTACAAATCCCGGGTCATTCCTGATGGGTTCTATCACGGGGGTTGGCCCACTTATGGCATCACCGAGATAGGCAGCGAACAAACCGTTGCCGTGCGTGCCGATGAGCATGGTGTTGTCCTGCCAGCGGTATGCCATGGAGTTGATGATGGCCGTGGTCATAGGGCCGGCGGCCTCCCGCATCCAGGTGGTGCTCGCCCCATTGATCGTGATGGTGCTGAAGAGTCCGACGGAGGTGCCGGCATAGTATTCCACAGAAGACTTTTTTGCCACGATGGCGCAGCTGCGGACAGACGGAACCGTCAGATTGCCTTCGATCACCTGCCATACGGGGTTGGCGGCCGTGGCATTGCCCGTCCAGAAGATGCTGGAGATGTTATAATTCGCGGCCACGACCATCATCGTATCCTGGTTACGGGGATTCACTGCAATGTCTGTAACCACGGATCCGGAAGTCATACCCGTCGGTGTGATGTCTGTCGCAGGCAAGGATGGAATGATGTTTTGGGGATCCTTGATCCGGTAAACCCTGCCTGCATCCGTTCCGACAAACAGATGGCTGTTGGGGCTGTAAGCGCCGCGTGTCGTGGCCAGCGCGAAGATGCTGCCGTTGATCGTTCCCGCCGCGCCCGTCAGCGTTGTCCAGCCGGATGATGAAGTGACCGTGGTAGACGCCCCTGTCCTAAAGATCGTATCCAGGCTGACATAATACAGGTAATCCGTATTGTCTTCGTCGAGGTGATAGTAGGTGATGAATTCACCTTCCCCTGCGTTCGAGGGTTTCACAAAGGTGTAGGTGGTGTTATCAAATGGCGGGAAGAGCTTCATGCGGAAGAAATAGCCGTTCTGGGCCGTTGCGAAGAGATGTTGCCGGCCCTGGCTGTTCTTCGCTGTCATCCCCACTTGTCCGCCATCGCCGCCGATGAGCATGTACTGATCGTTCGAATCGGGCAGTTGGCCGCCGAAAATGCCTGACATATCGCGGAAGGTTGTGCCGTTATCCTGAGCGCCGCCAAAGAAGGTGCGAGATCCCGGGGTTGGATCCATGCCCACATGATAATACTGGATCGTCTGATATTGGTTGTTGAACAGTCCCCAGGAAAGTTGCGCTGCAGTAGCATTCTGGGTGACTGTCAATCCACCGTCTGAGGCAACCACCATCCGATTCGGATTTGAGGGATCGAAGACGATCTGATGGATGTCCACATGGCTGGCATAGTTAGGATCGCTGTAGGTGTTCGATTCGTAGCCGCCAATGAACGTAGTATTGGCTGAGGTGGCGAATCCATCTGTTGAACGGTAGAGGTTTACCCCGCCGACATACACGAGGTTTGGCTGGGTTGGGTGAACGGCGAGACTGAGGTTGTAGCCTCCCTGCGCTTCGAACCAGGTGTCTTCCACCTTTGTGCCGTCATCCACTTTGGCGGTCAGGCCGGCCGATCTGTTGGACCATGTGGCGGGTGCAGTGGACAGGTCGCAACG
>CAJBZC010000450.1 GCA_903959965.1 uncultured bacterium | reverse complement strand
GGCTAAGACACTCTTTCCCTACACGACGCTCTTCCGATCTATCACGATGGCTACGGAGGCAGGGGATTCAATATGGTCCGTCGGGGGTATGTGCATCAGGCCGACAAAAATACCTTTAAATTTATCAGATATGGAAGGATTTGGATATGACATCTTTCAGGGATTGCGCAGTGGCAGAATCTGGCTGGCGGTGCTGGCCGTAGCCTTCATCATAGCGAGTGTTTTTTACTCGCGGCATCTGGCCGACCGCCTGGCGGCAGAGGAGCGGCAGAAGGTGGAGCAATGGGCTCAGGCGCAGCGGTTCATCGCACAGGCCGGACCGGAGCAGGACATCCTCTTCGCCACCCAGGTGGTGGCCGGACAGTCGGGTATCCCGGTGATTGAAACCGACGAACAGGATCGGATCACCAATCACCACAACCTGAACGAAAAAAAAGTCCTTGAAGACAGTAATTACCTGTCAGACCGCCTCGAGGCTTTCCGGAAGATCCATTCCCCCATTATCACTTATCTTGATGCCGGTGCGACGCGTTTCAATAAATATTACTACGGGGAATCGATGCTTGTGACCCAGGTGCGTTACTTCCCCCTCGTGCAACTCGTCATTGCCGCTATTTTCCTAATTTTTACATTCATCTCGCTGAAGTCTCAGTACCGGGCAGCCCAGGACAGGCTATGGGCGGGCATGGCCAAAGAGACGGCCCATCAGCTGGGGACGCCGCTGTCTGCCCTCGAGGGATGGCTGGAGATGATGCGCATCGATCCGACGGATCCGTCGCTGCCAGACGAAATGGAGCAGGACATCCGCCGACTGAAAAGGGTGTCTGACCGTTTCAGTAAGATCGGCAGCCCTCCGAAACTTGAACCGGCTGACATCATCCCGATCGTCCATCAGGTGGTCGGGTATATCCGGCAGCGGGCATCCTCCAAGGTATTCTTCCAGGTGGATGCCACCGGTTTAGAATCTTGCCAGGTCGGACTGTCGGCACCACTTTTCGAATGGGTGATCGAAAACCTGCTGCGCAATGCGCTGGATGCGATGGAGGGCAGGGGAGAGGTCAGGATTCATATCCATAGAACCGGCGACCATGTAATGATCGATGTGGAGGACTCTGGCAAGGGCATGACTCCATCCGTGGTGGCGAGGATCTTTCAACCAGGCTTCACCACCAAGAAACGTGGCTGGGGACTTGGGTTGCCCCTCGCCAGGCGGATTGTGGAGCAGTATCATGGCGGTTCGTTGGTCGTCCGACAGTCGGAGCCGGGGAAGGGATCTACTTTCCGGATCCTGCTCCGCGCCATGGATTGATCTATTGTCTGGTCAGCGCTTCCACCCGGTTTCTGTACGGTAATAGCAGGTCCCCCAGCCAGAGCGATTCCATCCGCTCCGGGAGCATCCTGAATCTTTCACTGCCCAACAATAATCGGTCATTATCCGTGAAGCAGGCGGATTCGGTCTGTCCCGGTCCCGTCAGTCGGATCATGCGTCGGTGTCCGTCGAAAAATGCGTCTTCTATAAATCCATATAAGATCCAGATGAAGCGGCTCAGCATGGGCGAATAGCCTGTGAGGGCTAGTGTCTGACCATCGGGTGACAGGGCAGCACCGGTAATCAGTCTGCCGGCATCGAAGGATCCCAGTTTCCGCGCAACCTGTTGACCCGGAACCGCCGGGAACGTATATAGAACCGTCTGCCTGGACGTCCATTGTTTGGTGAACAGAAAAACGCTTCCGTTGCGACAGATCATAGCTTCCACGTCAAAGTCCGTGGTGTTGGGGGCCGATGCCATCGGGGGCTGTGGTTGATCCTCGAACCTGAATGCGATACGTTCGGCATCTACTTCGATATCTCCATCAAGGTCTAAAATGTATTTCTTCTGTACCCGATATATGCAAAGATTCGCGCGCGCGCCATTGGCATTGTTCCCGGCATCCGCGATGTAGAGGTATTGTTCGTCCTGGGACATGTCCTCCCAGTCTATGTTTGTTGCCCCGCGCAGGGTAACTTTTCTTCGGATCGACTGGCCGGAGCTGTCGAGTCCCAGTAACTCAGGACGTGCGCCGCCGTCGTTGTGTATCCAAAGCAGTCCGTTCCACCAGACCATGCCGGATTGCTCTTCCAGTCCTTCCGGCATGCGGAACAAGCCACGCGGATCCTTCCTCTCCGGCGCATACCGGCAGCTTCCATCATTGATGCGCGCCGCCGTATCATAATTCCGGGCGGCGGGATCGGTACACCCCCGCAAGGGTTGCTGTGCTTGCAACTCCACGACAGAACGTATCAATAGCATGCAGATGACGATCCAATTCCTCATGTCCACCACTGATTTTTCGACTGCAATTTCTTGTATTTCCCGCTTTCTTTGTATATTTGCACTCCTCAACGGATGCCCAGGTGGCGAAATTGGTAGACGCACTACCTTGAGGTGGTAGCGCTGGAAACGGCGTGCTGGTTCGAATCCAGTCTTGGGCACGAATAAATGAGTCCCGCACGAAGTGCGGGATTTTTTTTTTGGCGGCGTGGCAAGCTTGCTTGCCAAAGCAGACAAATGAAAAATCCCTTGGCACGCGCAGCGGGCCGGGACTGATTTATTCGTAAGCCCCCTCGTAAGACGTACTGGATCACCGGAGGTAATCCAGTCTTGGGTACTTAGAGCAGTCTATCGTAGATCACATCTACCAATTTGTGATCTTGGTTTACCCACTCATTTCAAATTCTCCAAATCGTCAAAATCTTTTGGCCGACTGGCTTTTTGTTTCAAGGCGATTAAATCGGATTTGTGGATGACGCGCACTACAAGATCCGCCTCCTTTATTAGGACTGATCGTTTATAGATTTCGTCAAAACTGAACCCATCAATGTTTACCATGAGGTCAATGGCTACAGGAGGAATTCCAAATGTAAATACATCCCATTTGGGATGTTCGAGGAAATTTTGCGCTGTCATGTCAAATACAGGCATTCCAAAGAGATCGAAGGCGGCTGAAATTTTAGTATAATTTTCAGCTGTTCGATCAACCCATAGATCCATATCGCCGGTAGTTCTGGGATAACCATGAAGTATTACAGAATACCCGCCCACCAACATGTACCTTACATCATTTTTATTTAAAGATGAAATAAAGTCCCGAAAATCACTATTGAAAATATTTCCCATTATCCTCTAATGGATCTTGATGCAAATTTAGTCTTGTCCATTCTCGGCGGGTTGTTCAAATCGTAGTCGAAAGCTACACTATTGAGATATGCTGATATTTTTAAACGTTCCTGCCAGGAAATATTTTTGTAATAATGAGAATGATTGGCCGCTTCTTGCTGAGTATGCCCTTTGAAGGCGGTCCTGTCCATTTTGAAGCTATCCATACTCAAATTTAACATTTTGTAAGATCTTCGTAATCAAGATCGACGATGTATTTTTTCTTAAATCAAGACATTTTTGACAGGAAACAATATGGCTGACATTGCCTTGGATTAGCCACCCAATCCATCTTACCATCACCTGGCAATATCGATCTTCACCTTCTTATTCTTGATCCGCTCGTCTTTGATCAGCTGCAAAGCCGCCCCGGCATTGGCTTTTCGAATGGCCACGAAAGAGATGAAGTCTTTGACTTCGATCAATCCAATATCATCTTTTTTCAAACGACCCTTGTTGGTCAAGAAACCTACAATATCAATTTTATTGACCTTGTTCTTCTTACCGGCACTGATATAAAAAGTCGTCCAGTTAGGCTTTTCAGGCAATGATGTATTGGCGACCAATTCAATTTCTGATGGAGCCGGCTCAATATAAGCCGGGACAGTTTCGTGCGGAGCCAGTATCAAAATGGCTGTTCCACTGGCATCCATTCTGGCTGTACGGCCGTTGCGATGAATATAAGCTTCCTGGGAACTGGGCAACTGATAATGGATAATGTAACGGATATTGGGAATGTCCAATCCGCGCGCTGCAAGATCCGTTGTGACCAATAAGTTTGACGTGCCGTTCCTGAATTTGCAGAGGGCAATGTCGCGCTCATCCTGCTCCATGGCTCCGTGATAAAACACATTTGGGATCCCCTTGTCTTTGAGAAACCGGCTGACCTGCTCAACGAATTCCCGTTGGTTACAAAATACAATGGTAGAGCGATTGCCCAATCTGCAAATGAGGTTGAACAGGGTGGTTGACTTGTCTGCATCATCACTCCGAACCACTTGAACGGCCAATGCCTCAGACTTCTTCCCGGTCAGAAAATTGAGTTCAATGGGATCTTTCAAGCCTACAAAATCTGGTATTTCCACGGCTTCTGTTGCAGATGTCAGGATGCGTTTCTTCAGGGCAGGAAGAGATGATATGATGAAAGACATTTCTGCTTCAAAGCCCTGTTCGAGGGATTTATCAAATTCATCCAACACCAGGGTTTCGATATGACTGGTAACGATATTCCCCCTTCGGAGATGATCGGCCAACCGGCCCGGGGTTCCAACGATCAGCGCCGGGGCCTGCTTCAGATTATTTTCCTCCGTTTCCCGTAAGTGTCCGCCATAGCAACATGTGATCTTGAACCCGGTGCCCATGTTCCTGAACACCTGTTCTATCTGCAATGCCAGTTCGCGCGTGGATACGACGATCAATGCCTGACAAACAGTTTTGGTCTTATCCAGTAATTGTGCAACCGGAAGTAAAAACGCGAGGGTCTTTCCGGAGCCGGTATCTGCCAGTAAAACAACGTCGTTATGTGATGCATTG
>CAJBZC010000449.1 GCA_903959965.1 uncultured bacterium | reverse complement strand
TGTTTCCTTCATCAGGCGGTCGCGCAGGTGCCGGCTGGTAACGAACTTTCCGTCGCGTCCGAAGAAGGGTGAGTTGTTGATGCTGAACTGCATGCTCATAGTGGGCTCATCCACGCTGATGACCGGCAGTGCTTCGGGGTTTTCGAAATCAGCGATTGTGTCGCCGATGTTGAAATCCTCGATACCGACTACGGCACAGAGGTCGCCGGAAATGACCTCAGTCACCTTGCGTTTACCCATGCCCTCGAAAACGTACAATTCCTTCACCCGCTGTTTCTTGATGCTGCCATCGGTGCACATCAGCGTGATGGGTTGGTTTTCGCGAACGACGCCGCGGGTGACCTTACCGACCGCGATCCGTCCGAGGAAAGAGGAATAGTCGAGGGATGTGATCTGCAGTTGTAGTGTACCTTCCGACACCTTCGGCGGCGGTACATGCTTCAGGATGCCGTCCAGCAGCGGGTCGATCCCTTCGATCTGTGTGAGACTATCATTGAACCAGCCATTCTTGCCAGAGCCGTAGAAGGTCGGGAAGTTGAGTTGTTCCTCGGTGGCGTCAAGGTTGAAGAAGAGTTCAAACACCGCATCATGCACTTCATCCGGTCGGCAGTTGGGCTTGTCCACCTTATTGATGACCACGATCGGATGCAGGTTCAGCTGCAGGGCTTTCTGCAGTACAAAGCGGGTCTGGGGCATTGGACCTTCGAATGCATCCACCAGCAGGATGACCCCGTCGGCCATTTTTAGCACCCGCTCCACCTCACCGCCGAAGTCGGCGTGACCAGGGGTGTCGATTACGTTGATCTTGATGTCCTTGTATGTGACAGAGGCATTCTTACTGAAGATGGTGATCCCGCGTTCACGTTCGAGATCATTGCTGTCCATGATGAGTTCGCCCGTTTCCTGGTTGTCGCGGAAGACCTTGGTGGTGTGCAGGATCTTGTCTACAAGGGTCGTTTTTCCGTGGTCTACGTGGGCAATGATTGCTATATTCCTGATATCCATGTTGTTATGCCGGCCTATGCGAGGGGTTTAAACCGCCGGCCCTTTTTGAGGGTGCAAAGGTACTGCAATACGGCCGGAAGGACAAAAGAGTCCGAAATAGTGACGATTTATTAACGTATGTACCTATATAACCGGATCAACAGGTTGATGAGCAAACTGAGCAGCAGCATCGTTGTGAAGGGGAAAAAGAAACGCATATTCCCTTTCTCCATCCTGAAGTCTCCGGGCAGCCGGCCGATCCATTGAAGTCGCTCGCCGGCAAAATACCAAATGAATCCTGCCAAGGTCACCAGTGAGCCAATGAACATGATGAGCTTTCCGGTTTCTTTTTCCATAAAATCTAAATGACATTTATCGGTCGGCTTCGAATTTCATCATTTTCCCGAACAAAATGGGATGCATGGTGTTACGAAGATCATGGAAACTCAAACAACTAAAAAAGTTTCCGTAGTTTTGCGCCCCCAATGGATACCAGACAACGCATAGTAGACCAGTCCAGTGAGATGTTCATGCGTTTCGGCATTCGCTCCGTTTCGATGGACGATATCGCCGGAGCGGTGGGCATGTCCAAAAAAACCATCTACGCCAGTTTCGTCGACAAGGATGCTCTTGTGGACGAGGTGATAGGCCGCCACATCAGTGAATCGGAACAAAAGATCAGCGAATTGATCGTCGAATCGGCCAATGCAGTCGATGAAATCCTGCTGACCATGCGTCTCTTTGAGTGTCAGTTCCGGAATCTGAACCCGATCGTATTGCATGACCTTCGGAAATTTCACCCCACCGCCTACCGGCTGATTGAAGAACACAAGCGAAAGTTCGTCCTGGAAACCATGAGGGCCAACATGGAGCGGGGCATTCGGGAAGGACTTTTTCGAACTGATATGGATGTGGAGATCATGTCTCGTTTTCAGCTCGAATCGATGATGCTGGCATTTGACACCCAGCTTTTCCCCACTGATCTGTTCAATCTGGCAGATGTCTCCCGGGAGATTCACCGACATTATCTCTTTGGCATGTGTACGCCTTACGGTCAGACCATGGTGCTCAATCATCAAATGAACAAAGTCTCTCAATAAATATGTACAAACACTCGAAGATGATCAGAATCCTCACATTGGGCATTTTGCTGGCCGGACTACTGCCTCCCGCTTCGGCTCAGCAGTCGTATTCATTTTCCGCGAAGGAGGCGGTGGACCATGCATTGAAGCATGTCACTGAAATCAAAAACCTGAAGATCGACCGAGACATCCGCATTGCGGCGAACCGGGAGATCACCGGGGCGGCCTATCCTCAGGTCACGGGCACCGTCTCGATGCAGAAGTTCTTTGATATTCCGGTCACCCTGCTGCCTGACTTCGTTTCACCTGCTGTCTACGGTGTGCTGCAGGATAAAGGCGTCAAGGATGGCAGCGGCAACGCCATCACGGCACCCAATACTCCGCCGCAATTTTTTCCGGCACAGTTCGGAGTGCCCTGGCAATCCACTGCAGGTCTCTCATTCCAGCAACTGCTCTTCCAGCCGGATGTATTCGTCGGACTCCAGGCGCGCGCCGGTTCCGTCAAGCTGGCCGATCTGAACATCCGCATCATGGAGGACAGCGTGAAGAGCAGTGTATCCCGTGCTTATTATGGAGTCCTCATTGCCGAAAAGCGTCGGCTCTTTCTGAACGAGACCCTTGATCGCTTTTCGCGCCTCATGAAGGACCAGGAAAAACTTTTCGCCAACGGCTTTGCCGAGCGCCTCGATATCGAGAAGACCCAGGTGGCTATGAATAACCTGAGCACCACCAGGGTACAGTTAGACAATCTGATCTCGCTGGGATACGCCTCGCTCAAGTTCGTCATGGGCTTGAACCAGTCGGATACCCTGAAACTTAGGGACAGCCTGACGGCGGATCTGGTCAAGGGTGACCTCCTGCAGGGAGCCGATTTCAAATATGAAGACCGCCACGAGATGCAGTTGCTTAATACGGCCACTGATCTGCAGCGGCTCGATCTCAAGCGATACAAACTGCAGTACATTCCCACCGTCGCCGCTTTCTGGAGTGTAAGCCGGAACGCATTGCGTCAGGAATTTAATTTCTTCGATGGCGACCAGCCCTGGTTCAAAACCAACCTGGCTGGCCTCAGCGTCAATGTGCCCATTTTCGACGGCTTCCAGAAACAGAGTCGAATCAAACAGGCAGACCTTCGACTGGAAAAGACGCAGAACGACAAGGCCTATCTGCAACGCGCCATCGACCTGCAAAAAGAAGTGTCGGTGACGGTTCTTCGTAATGCGCTCTCATCCCTCGATGTGCAGGAACGTAACCTGAAACTCGCGGAGAAAGTTTTCCTCACCACCAAAAAGAAATATGAGCAGGGACTGGGTTCCAGCTTTGAGATCCTGCAGGCCGATCAGGAATTCCAGACCGCCCAGGGCAATTATTTCCAGGCATTGTATGATGCGATGAACGCCAAGATCGGATATCACCGCGCCATTGGAAAACTCTGAGACAATACCATTGAACATACTTCAAAAAATAAATATGAAAGCTTACGCATCGCTCATCACCCTCATACTTGTCATGGCCTCCTGCGGTGGCGGCTCGAAGGAAGCAGATTCCAGCCTGGCCGGCAAGAAAGCACAATTGGAACTGTTCAAGAAAGAACAGGCTGATCTTACCGGAAAGATCCAGCAGCTAGAGCAGGAGATCCTGAAACTTGATCCGACTACACAGCCCGAGAAGATCAAGATGGTAGGCGTCACCGTCCTTGAAAAACGTGACTTCGCACATTATATCGATTTGCAGGGCCGTATCACCACGGAAAACATGTACTACGTGAGTCCGCGCGGGATGGGTGGTCAGGTGAAGGCCGTTTATGTCAGGCAGGGCGACCGGGTTCGTAAGGGACAACTGCTCCTTAAACTCGATGACGCTATCATCCAGCAAAATATAGGTCAGCTCGAAAACCAACTCGCCTTCGCGAAGAATATTTACGAACGACAGCAGAATCTCTGGAAAGACGGAATAGGCACGGAAGTCCAGTTCCTGACTGCCAAAAACAATGTTGACAATCTGGAGAAGCAGATCTCCATCGTGAAGGAACAGGCCGGACAATCCAATGTCTATGCTGAGGTATCCGGCATCGCCGAAACGGTGAACATCCGCGTGGGAGAAGTCTTCACGGGCAATCCGATGGCAGGCATCACGATCGTCGATCCGACCTCGCTCAAGGCCGTGGTTGATGTTCCGGAAAACTATGTGGCCCGTATCCATAAGGGCATGCCTGTGTCTGTGTCCATCCCCGACCTTGACAGATCAGTGGATGCCAGCATCTCCCTGCTCAGCGAAACCATCAACCAGGCCTCCCGCAGCTTCATCGCCGAAAGCCGCATGCCGGCCATCGAGGGGCTGAAACCCAATCAGGTCGCTGTTGTTCGCATCCTCGATCATGCCTCCAAAAACGCCACAGTTGTGCCGGTGGAGACCATCCAGACGGATGACAAAGGCAAATATGTTTTTGTCATGCGAGACGAGAAAGGCAAGAAGATCGCCCGTAAGGTACCCGTGACCGTTGGTCAGTTCTACGATGAGCAGATCGAAGTCACCGGTGGGCTCAATGAAGGCGATGTCCTTGTCACCCGCGGTTTCCAGGGATTGTACGAAGGACAGCGCATCGATGTGGTCAACAATTGAGCCGGCCCTCTGATTGAAATTTCAAAAACAACGAAGCATGTCCAATCAACAACATACACGGCTCGCTCCTGAACAGCTGAAAAAGGGTAAAACCTTCTTCGCCACTGACTGGGCGGTCCGGAACAAGACCGCCGTCTATCTCATCACCCTCTTTGTCTCCATCTGGGGTGTCAGTCTCTTCGTGAACCTGCCCAAGGAGCAGTTCCCGGACGTCGTCATCCCGACCATTTACGTTCAGACCGTTTACGTCGGCAACTCGCCGAAGGATATGGAGAACCTGGTGACCCGACCCATCGAAAAACAACTTCGTGGCATCACCGGCGTTAAGATCGACAAGATCTCCAGCACCTCGCTACAGGATTTCTCCGCCGTGGTGATCGAGTTCAGCACCTCGGTGAAAACCGATATAGCCCTCCAGAAGATCAAGGATGCGGTGGACAAGGCCCGGAAAGACCTTCCGAATGACCTGACACAGGAGCCGGTCGTTCAGGAGATCAGCCTCTCAGAACTACCGATCATGGCGGTGAATGTGAGTGGCGACTATGATCCGGTGAAACTCGGCGAATTTGCCCAAACCCTACAGGATCGGTTTGAAGAACTCACAGAGATCAACCGCGTCGATCTGGTTGGAGCGCCCGAACGCGAGATTCAGATCAATGTTGACAAGTTCAAGATGGAAGCGGCCAAGGTGGGATACACCGATATCGAAGCGGCCATCCAGCGCGAGAATGCTGACATCTCCGGCGGTCTGTTGTCTGTCGGCGATCAAAAGCGCGCCTTGCGGGTGAATGGTCAATTTAAATCCGCGCTCGACCTGGAACAGGTCATCGTGAAAAACATCACCGGTAATATCATCTATCTGCGCGACATCGCCGTGATCACGGACACTGTCCGGGAAAAGGAAAGCTATGCGCGGCTGAACGGTGAGAACGTTGTAACCCTCAGCATCATCAAACGGACAGGAGAAAACCTGATCGTGGCCTCCGAGAAGATCAACCAGATCGTGGATGAACTTAAACGCGATGAGTTCCCCAAAGACCTGAATATCACCATTACGGGAGACCAGAGCATCAAGGCTGGTGCGGCTTTCAACGAACTGGTGAATTCCATTGTCATCGGCTTCATTCTGGTGATGTTGGTACTCATGTTCTTCATGGGCGTCACCAACGCCTTCTTCGTCGCGTTATCTGTCCCGCTCAGCATGTTTTTGGCTTTCTTATTCCTGCCCAGTGCCGAATTCCTGACGGGATCGGCCGTGACGTTGAACTTCATTGTGCTCTTTGCGCTGCTATTCGGATTGGGCATCGTGGTGGACGACGCCATTGTGGTGATCGAAAACACGCACCGGATCCACGTGCAGGGCGGAGGATTGATCTCTACCACCGATGCTGCCAGGTATGCGGCCGGAGAGGTGTTCATCCCCGTACTCGCGGGTACGCTGACGACCCTGGCGCCCTTCATCCCGCTACTATTCTGGCCGGGCATCATCGGTAAGTTTATGATCTACCTGCCAACGATGCTCATCTTTACGCTGACGGCCTCACTGTTGGTGGCGTATATCATGAACCCGGTATTCGCCGTCGATTTCATGGGACATCCCGAAGATGACTACAAGACTTCGAAAGCTGCCATCTTCCGTAAACCGCTGCTGTGGATCACCATTGGCATCGGCGTGCTGCTGGACATCATCGGATACTCAGGAAATGATGCGTCCTACCGCTTCCTGGGCAATCTCCTGCTGTTCATGGTGGGTCTCACGCTGCTCAACCGTTTCGTACTCCATGACACCATCCGATATTTCCAGAACGTGCTTCTGCCATCGATGATGAACAGCTACGAGAAGCTGCTCCGCTGGTCGCTCAAAGGCTGGCGTCCGGTATGGATGCTGACGGGCACTTTCGGACTGCTCATCTTCTCCTTCATGTTCTTCGGCATGCGCCAGGTGCCTGTCGTACTGTTCCCGGGGGGAGATCCCAATACCATTTTTGTGTACATGAAACTGCCGGCAGGTACGGATGTACGCTATACGGATTCGGTGACACAGGAGCTTGAAAAGAAAGTCAACCGCGTGCTGGGAACTGAAGACGGAAAGACAAATCCTATTGTGGAAAGTGTCATTGCCAATGTGGCGGTGGGTGCCAGTGATCCGAACAGCGGCGACCGCAGCACTCGCCCGGAACTGGGCAGGATCCAGGTGTCTTTCGTTCCTTTCGAGGAACGCGAGGGTAAAGGAACCGCACAATATCTCGACTCGATCCGCACGACCATCAAGGGCATTCCTGGTGCTGAGATCTCGGTGGATCAGGAACGTAACGGTCCACCTACGCAGTCGCCCATCAACATTGAAGTTTCCGGTGACAATTTCGAGAGTCTGACTTCCACGGCCGTGGCCCTGAAGAACTATCTCGACAACAAGAATATCCCCGGTGTGGATGAACTTAAACTGGATGTGGATCTGACCAATCCGGAAGTGAACATCCGGGTTGACCGGGAGCGCGCATTGGCGCAGGGTATCTCCACCGCGCAGATCGGTATGGAGATCCGCACCGCACTCTTCGGGAAGGAAATTTCGAAACTGAAGATCGGCGAGGAAGAATACAAGATCCAGCTTCGCAATACAGAGACGCAGCGGAAGTCGCTGTCGGAACTCCTCAATATGCGCATTACCTATCGTGATTTCACGACCGGTCAGATCAAGCAGGTGCCGATCAGCACCGTGGTGAAGGTCGAACTGGGCAGCACATATGGCAGCATCAAAAGGAAGAACCAGAAGCGGGTGATCACGATCTTCAGCAATGTACTGGCCTCTCAGGGATTCACGCCCCAGGGGGTGAATGACGAAATCAAACAGGCCATCGACGCTTTCAAGGACAAGCCCGACGATGTTACCATCGCACAGACAGGCGAGGGACAACAGCAGGCTGAAACGGCCGCCTTCCTTCAGTCGGCATTGCTCATCGCCGTGGGTCTGATCCTGCTCATCCTGGTGCTGCAGTTCAACTCCTTCAGCAAGACGGTGATCGTGATGTCTGAGATATTCTTCAGCCTGATCGGCGTATTGCTCGGGTATGCGATCACGCGCAGTACGGCTTCGGTGGTCATGACCGGTATCGGCATCATCGGTCTGGCCGGCATTGTGGTCAAGAACGGCATCCTGGTGATCGAATTCGCTGATGAATTAAGAAGTCGCGGCATGCGCATCCGCGAGGCCGTGATCGAAGCGGGCAAGACACGCATCGTACCGGTATTGCTCACGGCATTGGCGGCCATTCTGGCGCTGATCCCGCTGGCGGTCGGTCTGAACATCAACTTTGTGACGCTGTTCACCGACTGGAATCCGCATATCTTCTTCGGCGGCGACAATGCGCTGTTCTGGAAGCCACTATCCTGGACCATCATCTGGGGTCTGATCTTCGCCTTCTTTATGACCCTGCTCATGGTACCCGGCATGTACATCATGGCCGAGCGTCTGAAGCGCCCAATGAATGGTTTCTTCCGTGGCAGGTGGATCTCCTTCTTTGGTCTCCTCGGTCCGTTGTTCTTCATCCTCACCGGTATTGTCTATGGTGTGCGAAGACTGCAGGGCCGTCCGGTATGGAATGGTACGATGAAAAACAACAGGAAGCGTATTGCATAACAGTTACGTATAACCGAAAAAAGCGAATGCCCCAAATTTCCGGGGCATTCGCTTTTTTGTATGAACAAATGGTTGGGAACCCTCTCCTCACGAAACTTTCCGGATATACATAAAAAAGACAGGACCGGCATTTGCCAGTCCTGATCCTCAAACCATCCGAGTTTGTATCTTGTCCCTGTGGGGGAGTGTGTCGTGTTTTTTCGCGGGGTTCGTATCGTTCCGCTATCGTGATGTAAAAGTAGCGGGGATTTTACGTAAGTAAAAATCG
>CAJBZC010000448.1 GCA_903959965.1 uncultured bacterium | reverse complement strand
TTGAATTCTGTTCGTGTTTTCCGGTTTCTCCTGAAACCAGGGTACTTCCTTATACACCTGTGTGTCCCGGCTTTGATATAGGTGCCCAAAACGATTATGATTGCGCACGATAAACGCTCCTTTCTGACTGAATAGCAGTTGAGTTACTTCACTGCCAAATTCTCGTCTGGGGTAAAATTCCACCTCTTTGGATGCTGAACGCTGTATCCGATAGACGAAATTTTTACACAGCAGGTTCAACTTCCCATCCGGATCGATCATCATGGCATTAACAAATGCTCCCTCCGGCGTTTGAACAGATTTTTTGATCTTCACCTGTTCCTGGTCGATCTCAAACAACATAGGGTAAAACGAGCTTGCCCAGACCCGCCCTTCAGCGATTTCAAGTGAACCGAATGCGGATGACTTGTACTGGTTGATATGTATCCTTTTCAGCCCCCCCTTATCGTATCTCGACACTGCTCCATTGTGGCTTAGCCACCACAGTCTGTCCTGCTCATCGATCCGGATACGGATGGCGGTATCGGCTGTCGGAACACCCGGCAATGGCAGTAGTACCCGGTCGCTGAGTCTAAGGCATTTCAGTCCCTGATCCGTACCGAGATAGAGCCGACCTTTTCTGAGGATCATATCCAGAATTCGGATCGGTGCATCCCCGGGCATGATGGGTACATGTTCTGTGTTGAAACCGTCAAACCGGTACAGTCCGTTCCAGGTGGCCGCCCAGAAGAAACCCTGTTCATCCTGCACGACGCAGTGCACATCCTTGTGTGAACGATTCAGGTCAACCGCGATATTTTTGGTATAATACAAAAACTCCTGGGCCACTGCAGGCCTTGTCAGACACAGCATGCAGACGAATATCAGTCCGGGTAAAAGCCTGTATTTTTCTTTTTGTATTACAATACGCGTGACCGGGTGATTGGATGTAGGTTTTATACTCATTTTTATATCGACATATCTTTTTCAAAGGATCGAAGGGTCGTTTGTACTTTTCATCATCCCTTGAAAATAAGCGATTTGTCTCAAAACGAAGGGAGGCCGCTTCTGATTGCGTAATTTCGCCTCCGGCCGACGGTCATTGGGAGCAGCATTCCCCTGGGTGTCGGCATTATTGTCGATCCCATGTCATCAACTACAGCACCAGCCGCCGCCTTTGACTTCATCACCTTCAGCCGTTTGCTGCAATATGCCCGGCCTTATCGTATACGATTGGTGCTATCGATCCTGTTGGCTTTGGTATTGGCGGCCTTTGCGCCGGTCAGACCCATGCTGATTGACCACACGTTGCGCGATATCCTCGGTGGCGACCTGGAAAAAGGTTTCGCCATCCGTTTGCTGGTCAATATTACACTCATCCAGGTACTGCTACTGATCCTGGAATCCGCCATGCGCTTTCTTTTCACTTATCTGACGACCTGGCTTGGTCAGACCGTTGTGCGCGACCTGCGAAGGGATGTCTTCGACCGGATCCTTTCTTTGAACCTCAGGCAGTTTGATCGCACGCCCATCGGGACGCTGACCACCCGGACCGTCAATGACATTGAATCCGTGAACGATGTTTTTTCAGACGGGCTGGTGCCGATCCTGGCGGATCTGCTTTCGATCATAGCGATCCTGGCCGCCATGCTATACACAAATTGGTCGCTCACACTCATCTGCCTCATTCCCTTTCCATTGATGATCCTGGGTACCTGGCTCTTCAAAGAAAGTGTCAAGAAGTCATTCGTAGCCGTACGCAACGCGGTCGCCTCACTTAACGCCTTCGTTCAGGAGCATATCACCGGTATGGCGCTCATCCAGTCGTTCACCGCTGAAGGCCGGGAAGCAAGCGCTTTCGATACCATCAACCGGCAGCATCGCGATGCCAACATCCGGGCTATCTTCGCCTATTCTGTTTTCTTCCCCTTTGTGGAGATCATCCTGGCCTTTTCGATGGGCTTACTGGTCTGGTTCGCTGCCCGTCAGTCGATGCAGGGCGATCCCGGAGCGTCCGCCGCCGTTACAGGACAGGTGGTATCCTTCATTCTGCTCCTCAACCTCTTGTTCCGCCCCCTGCGGGTGATCGCCGATAAGCTAAATGTCCTGCAAATGGGCATGGTGGCAGGCGGACGTGTCTTCACCGTGTTGGACAATGAGGATCGGACGGAAGAGACGGGGATCATTCCGATCGACAAAGCCCGGGGCGACGTGAGTTTTGAAGGGGTTGAGTTTTTCTATCTGCCCGGCCAGCCGGTGCTATCGGATATCAGTTTCCGCGTGGCATCCGGCGAAACCCTCGCGATCGTGGGAGATACCGGCAGCGGAAAATCTACCATCATCAGCTTGTTGAATCGCCTGTACGACTGCACCGGCGGCGTGATTCGCCTCGATGGCAGGGATATCAGGGATATGAAGCTGCGCGATCTGCGACGGCAAATGGGGGTGGTTTTGCAGGATGTGTTCCTCTTTTCCGGCTCGATCCGCGACAACCTGACGCTCCGTGACCCGTCCATCCCGGAAGAAAAGGTGCGACATGCCGCCCGTATGATCGGGATGGATGATTTCATCATGTCCCTCCCCGGCGGCTATGATTTCGTAGTGGGGGAGCGGGGCGGTTCCCTTTCTCTGGGCCAACGGCAGCTCCTGTCCTTCATCCGCGCGTTGCTCTATGATCCCTCGATATTGATCCTCGACGAGGCCACCTCCTCCGTAGATACCGATTCGGAGCGATTGATCCAGCATGCCATCGACACCATGATCAAAGACCGTACATCGATCGTCATAGCACACCGGCTATCCACTATTCGGAAGGCAAACCGCATCATCCTGCTCGAAAAGGGCCGCATTGTGGAATCCGGCACACATGAGGAGTTGATGGAACAGGATGGCGCCTATGCGAAACTTCACCGCTTCCAGTTCAAGGAAGAGATCTGACCCTCGCCCTTCCGGGAAGGCTTGCATTCATCTTATTTATTAACAGCGAAGCCATGAACCTCCGATATTTCAATGCTTTTTGCCGCTTCGACTGGGATTTTCGTCTCAGCCTTCCTATCTTTGCGCCAAATTTGCGGACCACCATGACAGTCAATCCGTCGAAATACTTACTGGCAGCGGTTCTCGTCTTAAATATATCGCTCTTTTCTAATGTGACTTTTGCCCAGCACGAAACTGAACATGCGACCCCCAAGTCGCCTGATCAGCATGAAGCCGGCGGTCACGATGCGAAGAAGGAAGGATTTGATGCGAATGAGGTGATTTTCAGTCACATCATGGATGCCCACGAGTATCATTTCCTGGATATTACTGATGAAAAAGGAGAGAAGCACCCGATCGGTATTCCCCTGCCGGTGATCCTGTATCAGGAATCAAAGGGATGGTCTGTTTTCATGTCATCGAAATTCCACCACGGACATACTGTTCATGAGGATTATCGTCTGCTCGACCGCCATTTCATGCACGAGCATGGACTGGATACCATGAAGTCTGCCAGTGGTATGCCGGTATTCAAAGCTGGACAGATCTACTCTGCTGACCCGGCTGGCATGCCGCAGGCAGATGTGAAAGTATATGATGTATCTCTGACCAGGAATGTAACGCAGATGATCCTGGCGCTGATACTCCTGACCTGGATCCTGGTATCCATGGCTGGCAAGTATCGTCAGCAGGGTAACAAAGCGCCGAGCGGACTGCAGAATGCCATTGAGCCTGTGATCACCTTTGTACGCGACGAGGTGGCCAAGCCAAACCTTGGTCATAAATACCAAAAATTCCTGCCTTATTTGTTGACGGTCTTCTTTTTCATCCTGATCAACAACATCTTTGGATTGATCCCTGGTTCTGCCAACGTGACGGGCAATATTGCCTTCACGATGGTTTTTGCCGTGATTTCCTTCATCGTGATCATCATCAGTGCCAACAAGCATTTCTGGGCACATATCTTTAACCCTCCTGTGCCCCGTCTTGTCAAGGGCATCCTGGTGCCGGTGGAGATCCTCGGTGTATTCACAAAGCCTTTCGCCCTGATGATTCGTCTGTTTGCGAACATGATGGCGGGACACATCATCATCATTTGTCTGATATCCCTCATATTCATATTCGGTAGTTTGAGCAAGGGCATCGGCTGGGGTTTCTCTCCCGTGTCGATCGCTTTCGCCAGCTTCATCTATGTGATCGAGATCATGGTGGCTTTCATCCAGGCGTTCATCTTCACCAACTTAACGGCGGTGTTCATCGGGCAATCCCTGGAAGGAGATCATCATGAGGAGGGACATCATTAATTCTTTTTTCACCACACACACAAACAAACAAGTATGGAATTACTGTATGTTCTGTTGAGCACAACGGCATGGGCCAATGCCGGTGGAGCCTTCGGTGCGGGTCTTGCCGCAATCGGTGCCGGTATCGGTATCGGTCAGATCGGTAAGGGTGCCGTTGAAGCCATCGCGCGCCAGCCAGAAGCTGTGAACGACATCCGTGCGAGCATGATCCTGACGGCTGCCTTCGTAGAAGGTGTTGCCCTCTTCGCGGTCATTGCCGGCATCCTCGCGATGTTCGTCTAAGCGAAAAGAACTGAACTGCACCCAGAGCACAGGGCCGAGGGTGCAGTCATTCCTTTGATTCAAAACAAACACATCATATGGATCTGTTAACGCCGTCGTTTGGTCTGATCATCTGGACCCTGCTGGCCTTTGTGATCGTTCTGCTTGTCCTCCGCAAGTTCGCCTGGGGCCCCATCCTCTCTGCCCTGGATGAGCGGGAGAAGACCATTGCCGACTCCCTCGCCACGGCTGAGCGTGTGCAGGCTGACATGGCCCGCATGCAGCAGGAAAATCAGGACTTGATGGCCAAGGCCCGCGAAGAGCGCGCTGCGATGATAAAAGAAGCCAAGGAGACCCGCGACAAGATGATCAATGAAGCCAAGGAGATGGCCAAGCAGGAAGCTTCCAAGATCCTGGCCGATGCCGGTGCCGCCCTGGAAAACCAGAAAATGGCTGCCCTCACCGATGTGAAGAACCAGATCGGTAACATGGTCATCGAGATCTCGGAAAAGGTCATCCGCCGATCCCTGGAAAACCGCCAGGATCAGGAGACTTATATCCGTCAGCTGGCGGACGACGTCCGTCTCCTGGCCAAATGACATAGAAACGACACACCTCATTCATGCGACAATACAAGGTAGCCAACCGATACGCGAAAGCGCTCTTCACGCTGGCCGTGGAGCAGGGAAATCTGGAGGCGGTACACCAGGACATGGAGTTGATCCGTGGACTGAACCACCCGGAATTCAGCCGGATGCTCGCCTCTCCGGTGATCAACAGCGACGCCAAGTCGAAAACCTTCGACGCCGTGTTCGGAGGTAAGATATCACCGCTGAGTCAGGCCTTCTTCAATCTGGTATTCCGCAAGGGTCGCTCCTTGTCTCTGAAAGAGATCGGAGAATCCTTTGAAGACATGTACCTGGGTCACCAGGGCTTCGTCAAGGCGGAACTCACTACGGCCACGCCGGTTTCTGACGACCTGAAAAAGGAAATCGTGGCGAAGCTGGAGGCCTTACCCCAGATGACCGGAAAGCGTGTAGTGCTTACCGAGCGCATAGATCCGGCCATCATCGGAGGCTATGTGCTGCAAGTGGGCGATCAGTCGCTCGATGCCAGCATCCGCCGCGACCTGCAGGTTATCAAGACACAGTTCGTGGAAAACATGTACGTCCAAAAGATCAGGTGATCTCACACAATACAAGCACATCTAAAAAACGTCTCATATGATAGACATTAAGCCGGATGAGATATCAGCGATACTGCGTCAGCAGTTGAACAATTTCAATACCTCCGCCGAATTGGAGGAAGTAGGTTCCGTGCTCCAGGTGGGCGACGGTATTGCCCGCATCTATGGTCTTAACAATGTTAAGTCCGGTGAGCTCGTAGAGTTCGAGAACGGTGTCAACGCCATCGCGCTGAACCTCGAAGAGGACAACGTGGGTGTGGTACTCATGGGTGAGAGTGGCAACATCAAGGAAGGATCCAAGGTGAAGCGTACCGGTAAGATCGCCTCCATCAAGGCCGGCGAAGGACTGGTTGGTCGGGTCATCAATACCCTCGGACAGCCGATCGACGGTAAGGGACCCATCAGCGGCGAACTGTACGAGATGCCCCTCGAGCGCAAGGCGCCGGGTGTTATCTTCCGTGAGCCGGTAAAGGAACCCCTGCAGACTGGTCTGAAGGCTGTTGACGCCATGATCCCCATCGGTCGCGGTCAGCGTGAGCTGATCATCGGCGACCGTCAGACGGGTAAGACGGCGATCGCCATCGACACGATCATCAACCAGAAGGAATTCTACAAGGCCGGCCAGCCGGTATATTGCATTTACGTAGCCATCGGTCAGAAGGCATCCACCATCGCCAACGTGATGAAGACGCTGACCGATTACGGCGCGATGGATTACACCGTGATCGTGGCAGCCTCTGCTTCCGAGCCGGCTCCGCTGCAGTTCTACGCTCCTTTTGCGGGTGCGGCCATCGGAGAGTTCTTCCGGGATACCGGTCGCCCTGCCCTGATCATTTATGATGATCTGTCAAAGCAGGCCGTTGCTTATCGTGAGGTGTCCCTCCTGCTGCGTCGTCCGCCGGGCCGCGAAGCTTACCCCGGTGACGTATTCTACCTCCACAGCCGTCTGCTTGAGCGTGCCGCCAAAGTGATCAGCAAGGATGAAGTGGCCAAGAACATGAACGATCTGCCGGATTCTATTCGTCACCTCGTAAAAGGTGGTGGATCGCTGACGGCGCTCCCGATCATCGAGACCCAGGCCGGTGACGTATCCGCATACATTCCGACCAACGTGATCTCGATCACCGACGGACAGATCTTCCTTGAATCCAACCTGTTCAACGCCGGTATCCGTCCGGCCATCAACGTGGGTATCTCGGTAAGCCGCGTGGGTGGTAACGCCCAGATCAAGTCGATGAAGAAGGTATCCGGTACCCTTAAGCTTGACCAGGCGCTGTACCGTGAGATGGAAGCGTTCTCCAAGTTCGGTGGTGACCTTGATGCCGCCACCAAATCCATCCTCGACAAAGGCGCCCGAAATGTGGAGATCCTGAAGCAAAACCAATATGCTCCCTTCTCTGTAGAAAAGCAGGTCGCCATCATCTACCTTGGTACGCAGGGTCTGCTCAGTGCGGTACCTGTTCGCAAGGTGAAGGAGTTCGAAGAGCATTTCCTGACGGAGATGGAGAACAAACTCCCTGAAGTACTGGCCGAGTTCAAGAAGGGTAACCTTCCGGAAGACGGAATGAAGAAAATGGTTGAACTCGCCAAAGGATTAATGGGCGTTTATAAGGCCTGATCGATCATTGGCAATTGAATATTCCAGCCGCCCGTCATCTGACG
>CAJBZC010000447.1 GCA_903959965.1 uncultured bacterium | reverse complement strand
GTAGAAAGTCTCCGACGAACGGACCCCGGTAATGAACTCCGCGAGGATCCTGGCCTCCGCCATGTCGGTCAACACGATCGTTGGCGCATGCGCCGCGCTGTGCGAAAAGGTCGCGCGGGTTTCTTCATGCGAAGGTTTTCCGTGCACCACTACTGAATATCCCTTACGGGCGATCTGTTCGGATCGGTTCCAGACCTTCTCAACAAACGGGCAGGTAGTATCATATCGTTCGACCGGAATGCCCTTGTCGCGCAAACGTTTCTCCATGTCCAATGTCGTCCCGAAGGCAGGAATGATGACAACATCATCAGATGTGATACTGTCCAGGTCTACCAGGGATTTCCCCTTCGTATCCATCAGAAAACGTACGCCCTTCTGCTGAAGATCGGCATTGACGAATGGGTTGTGGATCATCTCACTCAGCAAGAAGATCCGTTTCCCGGGATTATCTTCCACCGTTCGGAAGGCGATCTCTATGGCGTTCTCTACCCCATAGCAGAATCCGAAATGACGGGCCAGCATGATCTTCAGCGGACCAAAATCCAGCAGGGTGGGAGAGAAGTCCTTCTTCAGCTTATCTTCCAGACGACGTTTTTCCTTGATCGCAGTGATGAGGGGACTCCGGTAGGTTACCGGCACGTTGAAACGCTTCATGGAAGAGGAGATTGATCACAAAGATACAACCTTTGGGAGGGTTTGGTTCGCACTCGGCGTCAGGATACAACTACATCCCTTATGACGGAACTTCCCCCGACGGGCGAAATGTCTTATTTTTCGGGCATCGGAGCCGACCGGACGAAATCAGTTCCAACACCGCCGAAGTAAAAAATAGCTTAATATATCATGTCCAGACACCCCCTGCCGCACCAGGCCTGCCGTATCTCCGTATATGAAGTAAACACCCGTCAATACACCGAGGAAGGCAGTTTTAGCGCATTTGCCCGTCACCTGCCCCGTCTGGCCGATATGGGTGTTGATATCCTCTGGTTCATGCCCGTCACACCCATTTCCATCAAGGGGCGCAAGGGTTCCCTGGGTAGTTACTATGCGGCTTCAGATCATCGGTCCGTCAATCCCGAATTCGGCAGCATGGCGGATTTTCTAAAGGTGGTTGAAGAGGCTCATCGATTGGGCATGCGCGTGATCATCGACTGGGTGGCCAATCACACGGGATGCGATCATCACTGGACGGAGTCCCATCCCGAATTCTACAAACGCAACGAGGCCGGACAATTTTTTGATGCCCACGGATGGGATGATGTGATCGACCTGGATTACGAAAATGCAGCCCTCCGAAAGGAGATGATCGATAGCATGCGCTGGTGGATCGATACCTGTGGGATCGATGGCTTCCGTTGCGATATGGCCATGCTTACACCAGCCGATTTCTGGGCGGAGGCCCGTGCCGCCCTCGATCCCGTCAGGCCTCTGTTCTGGCTTGCCGAACTTGATCCGCTCGAAAATCCGGAACACATGCGCGTTTTTGATGCGGGCTATGCCTGGCGCTGGATGCATGCGACCAAGGAATTCCTCGATCCCTGGCATCACCGCATCCATCAGCTCGATGAAGCCCTGCAGCGCTATGCGGATCCCCGGCAAAATCCCGGCTGGCCGGCCTGGTTTACCAGTAACCACGACGAAAATTCCTGGAACGGGACAGAATACGAAAAATACGGAGAGATGGCCATGCCGCTCGCAGTTTTCTCCTGCACCTGGCCGGGTGTGTTTTTGATGTACAGCGGCCAGGAAATGCCCAATCGAAAGCGGCTCGAATTTTTTGACCGCGATCCGTTGGAATGGACAGAGGCCCCGGCATTACACGAGTTCTTTAAACGACTACTGCAGCTGCGCGCCACACATCCGGCCTTTGCTACTGATGGTGCGTGGCGACTGCACAGCTCTCACGACAGCCAGGTTTTTTGCTACCTCCGCCAAACCGGAGATCATGCGATCATGTTAGTATTGAATCTCAGCTCCTACAGGCATTGGGACTTCTCCATCCGTGATGCAAGGCTCACGGGATCCTTCACGGAATTGTTTTCCGGAAAGGAACAGGATTTCTCCATTGACGCCGGCATCGACCTGGCGCCCTGGTCCTACTGGGTCTGGATCCGCTAAGGGCAACCTTATATTTACTGAATATAAATTAAAAAGGCGGAGCATTCAGCTCCGCCTTTTTTCGTGTATGCGTCGACGTTAGTTATTCGAGTTCGATGGGATATTGATAGGTGCCTTCGTATCCCGGATAGAATCCTTCAAGCATGACACGCTTTTGACCGGAGGCCAGGGCAGATGAGAAATCATCCAGACTCTTGATCTCTTGTCCATTGACCTTATAGATCACGAATCCGTCGCGCATGCGGGTCTGCTCGTCGATGGCACCCTTCCCAATGCGTTTTACGACCACCCCGCCGCGTACGCCATATTCCTTGGCCTTCTTCGGATCCAGGGTTTCGAACTCCGCTCCGAAATTTTCCAGGACATTGGTCTTCACCACATCGTAGCTGCCTGAGCGGTTCTTCAGGGTCACCTGGGTGGAGTATTCCTTCCCGTTTCGGGTATAGTTGACCGTTATCTTGTCGCCCGGTTTGTAACCCGCTACCTGCTCGACCATCTCGCTACCGGTAGTGACCTTGACGCCGTTCACTTTTGAGATGTAGTCTCCCTTGGCGATGCCGGATCCCGCCAGGGCACCGTCTTTGGCGACATCCAGCACCAGCACTCCCTGGCCTTCCTTGTAACCCACCTTCTCACGTTCTGCATCCGGCGCGGACTCAGGCAGATAGGAGATGCCCAGATAAGCCCGCTGTACAGTGCCGAATTCCAGCAGGTCGTTGATGATCTTTTTTACGATGTTCACCGGGATAGCATAGCTATAGCCGGCGTAAGCACCTGTGGGTGAGGCGATGGCGGATACGATGCCCACCAGTTCGCCGTTGGTATTGACCAAAGCTCCACCCGAATTTCCCTGGTTGACGGCGGCGTCTGTCTGTATACACGACTCGATCGGGGTATTGCTCTTGCGTGCATTCAATCCCAGGGTACGGGCCTTTGCACTCACGATACCGGCCGTGACCGTGGTTTCAAGGTTCAGCGGATAACCGACAGCAAGCACCCACTGCCCGATCCGGATCTGGTCGGAATTGCCGTAGAGCAGGAAGGGCAGACCCTTACCTTCGATTTTCAGCAGGGCCAGGTCGCTGCTAGGATCCTTGCCCACCAACTTGGCGACAAAAGATTTTTTGTTGTTCAGCGTCACCTTGATCTCGGTGGCCTCTTCTATTACGTGGTTGTTGGTGATGATGTAACCATCTTCACTGACGATCACTCCGGATCCACTGGCCCGCTGAGGGACGGATCTGAAGGGACTTTCGAATTCCTTGAAGAAATCATCCCCGAAGATATCCGCGAACGGATTTGACCGCCGCGGCAGATTGTTGCTGGCCTGTTCGCGACCAATCACCGTCGTGATGTGAACCACGGCCGGGGTCGTGGACTGTGCCGCCTGCTGGAAGTCTACCAGTGCACCGGGTGCCTGGTTGTTGCTGTCGAAGAGGCCTGCGTAGTTCGAGGGCGTCTGGATGTTCGCCGGTTGCATGACGACACCACTGCCGTTGAACCTGCCATAGCCATAAAGGATAGCTCCCGTGGTAAGGCCACTGATGAGCATGACCAAAAGAACCTGTTTGAGTTTCATAGCCGTAGCTGTTTTGTGTAAATGGGTCAAAAAATATGCCTTAAACGAGTGCAATTAACGCAACCTGACTTTTTTT
>CAJBZC010000446.1 GCA_903959965.1 uncultured bacterium | reverse complement strand
TGCATGGAGGACTTCCCGCCCTCCGTTCGCATAACTGCGCGGGTTGTCATAGCGCTGGCACGCATTGGTGAAGAGGACAATGCGTCCATCCCCCAGTCGGAGCAGTCCGGCCGGTGAATCGGAGGAAATGAAAGTCGAACGAACAGGTGGGAGCCAGTGTTCGCCGCGGTCATTGGACCATGTTTCGAATAAATGTCCCTTGTTGGTCCGGATCAACATCCACAGTCGGCCATCCTCAAGTTCAATGGTCACCGGCTCTACCGCCCCGTACCTGGTAACCTGCTCCGGATCGACTTCGATGTCCAGTCGCTGCGCAGATTTCTGCCAATGCAATCCCCCGTCATCAGACCAGAGGGTGATGACGCCGAAAAGCCCGAAATCCACCCTGTCTTTCGCCGGTTTCACCGCCCTCGCCGTATCCGCCTCATACATGGAAATGATCAGACGGCCGTCTTTCAATCCGATCAGCGATCTGACTGATCCGACATATCCATAAAAAATCCGCGTGGAGGCTGACCAGGATCCTCCGGGAGGTTTTCGCATGTGCCAGAGGTCCAGATGCCTGCCACGGTAGCCCAACGATCCCGTCCCATATGTATGATATATCGCATGAAGTGTACCATCCATGTCTTGGTATACCTGCTGGGCGTAATAGGCTTCCCCCGCCAGCGGGGCTTCCTCCCGGGGGGCTGACCAATTCAATCCTTCATCCTGACTGCTGATGGACATCAAACGCCGCGCCGAGCCCGGTCGATCTATGAAAAAGATCCGAATTTCTCCACGCTGCAACCTGACCATGGTGGCTTCGTTTGTTGGACCGTTGGACAGCCAGACAGGTGCATATATGTCTGCGGCTTTTGCCGGACGCTGTTCTAACTTCGGACCAAATACTGCCGTCTGAACCTTGTCGCGATCTGACCCTTCCTGCGCCAACATCTGAGAGGTTAGGGCGGACGTGCCTGTAACGAGGATGAACAGCAGAGGGCGGAATCCTCCTAATGGCCAATTCCCGTATGATTTTCTGATCATGGTTATTTTCTCCGGGACATTTTTAGCAAGGCTTGTTCTCCGATCCTGAAGCGAAGTGTTGAAAACGGGAAGCTCAACCAGATCTCTCCGGCCTTCGGTTCAAAAAGATAGGGATAGGAGAGTTGCAGGCGTGATTTCAGGGTCTTGGCCACCACGACCGGTCGGCTCCAGGTCCGTCCGTCATCTTCCGAAATCATCATCGACAACTCCTCCCGATACAAACTGACCGGGAAGGCTGAGAAATTCCGGTCACCACCCACGAGCCGGTAGCTGTTTTTCCCTTGCGGGTAGTAACGGTTCCAAGCCAATACCAATCTTCCGCTCGATAGCCGTTTCAGCATGCCGGGCGAGGAACTGGCATCGATGCTTGTGGAGCGGAACGACTTCCAGGTAAGTCCCTTGTCTTCCGAAACGGTCTCCCAGAAATATCCCCAGTTGGTTCGCAAAAGCATGTACAGGGAGCCGTCCCTTCGTTCTTCAAGGGTCGATTCGATGGTGCCGTCATGGTCACCGATCCCGCCCAGGTCGACGATCTGGCCCCTGGTCCATTCCAATCCATCGTCCGAACTCGTGTAAGTGACTACGGCATGATGACCCGGGTTATGCCGAATCATCATGGAGGTGAAAATCACATGTCCGTCTTTTGTTTCAATGATATCCCTGATCGCACCGGTCCATTCGTCATGCAATTTCACCGGAGTCGACCAGGTCCTGCCTTCATCTTCACTACGCACGATATAGGTGGGTAGGATGGCATCACGGACATCATGCGCATTACGATCCCACTGGAAGGCTGAACGCTCCCGGTCATTGGCAAAAGCCAGAATAAGGGTGCCTTTCCGGGTGCGGATCAACGCCCGCTCCGGCCTGATCATGAAATGGGCATGCTCCGGAAATATCGCTGATCTTGCCCATGTTTTTCCGCCATCTGCACTGGTCAGGCAACCCGTCGAGTCCACCGTGAGTATCCTGCCGTTTTTCAAGCTGACAAACGGGCCATATTCCGACAGAGCAAGTCGGTGTACTCCTTTGGCAACCCAGAAGCTGTCGCTGATGATCTTTCCCTTACGAAGGTCCACGGTATCTTCCCGAAGGTCGGCCATTGGCTGAGCCCGCACTCCGTATGAAGCGCAGAATAAGAGTCCCGTCAGAACCCAGTTTGTCCGGATGCTCGATGTCATATCTGATCGATTTCGTAAAAATCATCTGGAACCTGCCAGGTCTTCCTCGCGGAACGACAACCGGAGTCCGCCGAACATGGTGGTCACCCAGATCTCCCCGGGGCTGCGTTCCAGGAAATAAGGATAGGACACCTGGGCATTAGGCTTGGTCACCTTGGCGATGACGACCGGAACGGACCAGGTTTTACCATCATCGTCAGAGAACATGACGGAAAGTTCCTCCCGGTGATTACTTTGGTAGACTTCAGACCAGTTATTGTCGCCACCGCGCAGCGGATAACTACTTTTACCCTGGGGCAGGTTCTGGTTCCATATCATGATCAACCGGCCGCTTTTCAGCCGCTTGAACATACCTGGTGCCGTGCTGGCCTTGATCGGGGTTGACCGGAAGTCTGTCCATGTTACTCCGCCGTCAATGGATCGGGTTTCCCAGAAGGATCCCCAGTTGGTACGCATGTACATGAGCAGTTCCCCGGACTTCAATTGCTCCAGCGTGGATTCCGTTACGCCCGAGTGATGTCCTACACCACCCAGGTCAATGACATTGCTGCGTTTCCAGCTCTTCCCGTCATCCGAAGATGCATAAGTCAGCACAGTATGGTGGCCGGGATTGTGCCGCATCATCATCGAGGAAAAAACAATCTGTCCCTCTTTCGTTTCGATGATATCCCGGATGGCGCCTGTCCAGTCGCGGTGCAAGAGTTGAGGAGATTCCCAGGTGCGGCCACCATCCGTACTCCGCACAACATAGGTCGGCAGTACGGCATCCGGCGCATCATGGATGTCATCCCTCCATTTGAAAGGAGATTTCTCCTTTTCATTCATGAAGGCCAGGATCAGGGTACCCCGGCGCGTTCGGATAAGGGCCCGTTCAACCCGGATCGAATAGGCGGCCGTATCCTTGAATAGCGGGTATGATGTCCAGCTTTTACCATTATCATGACTGATCAGGCAGCGTGTGGTATCAACCGTCACAATGCCACCGTCAGGCAGGTTGACGAAGGGGCCCATGCGCATGTCCCTCAGTTCTTTCGTTTTTGGATGTATCCAGATGCCCGCAGCGGTGTAAGGGCCATTCCTGGTATCTATCGTATCGCGGATAAATTGCCCCTGGGTAAATAAGGGCATGCAGAAGATAAGGGTGAGCATCTTCAGGATGGTCGGGGTGCAGGGTGTTGCCGAAGATTTCATGGCGTTTTAATTTGATGTCTGTATTTAAGTTTCTGCCAAATCGCTTCTGTAATTATTATATGTCCGGCATCATTCGGATGCATGCCATCCAACAACAGTTGGTCAATCTCATTCCCGGCGGATACCGTACTTTTCCTGAACAGACGAAAAGTGTTGATCCATCCCGATTGAGTAGTACGGGCCACCCTTCGGGTAATTCGGTGGTATTTCCTCAGTCGGCGCATCCGATAAGACGGATATTTCTTCCCCAATGGATTGGGGCCCAGAAAGATGGTTTCTCCTCCCTGTCTGCTCATTTCCTGTTGAAAACCCAGCAGGTTCCTGCGATAGTCTCCCGGCGAAATTCTTGAAGGACCGGTTTTGCCCTGATCCTGCCAGGCATCATTGATTCCGAAACATATGATCATCAGGCGGGGGCTTCGGTTGATCACCTCCGGAATGAAGCGTTCCGAGGCGTGAGGTCCCTTATGGAAGGAGTTATCCCCGGTGTTTCCGGTATGATTTCCTCCCTTACCTGCATTGTAAATCTTCACCGGGATGTTTTGGACGAGGTATTTGTCGGTCAGTCGTTCCGGATATGGTTTGGACAGTCCCTTTCTGATCGCCGTGGTTGAATTGCCGAAACACACGACAACCAGTGTATCGGCCGCCTCTGTGGTTGCATGGACGCCGGGCGGAATACCCGCCAGCATGCCGAGGGTCATACTGCAGATCCAGACCATCATGATGTCAGGAATGGAGCGGTTGCCGTGGCATGGGCGATCACCCCCCGATCTACCAGTCGCTGCTTGATCCGATACATCCAGTTCCTGGCCAGATCCGGCAGGAGCACTTCCATGAGCTCCCCGGTAAATGCCGTCTGGATCTCCATGGCCCGGGCAATGTCTTTGGCCTTCCCGGCTTCATAGAGGGATTTGAGTCTTGGGATGAAGAGTACTCCTCCTCCCGTCACAACACCATCTGCACCCATCAGCAGACTGGCATCATAAACGGACTCATCACCTTGCATGATGGTTCCGGGCCGGGTGGCGGGATCGGGGTACCTGCGCAGGAGTTCGGAAACAATTCCGAACTGGCAGGAGGAATCCTTGATGCCACTGACACCTGGCAGTTGAAGGATCCGGTCGATGGTGTTGGCGTCGGCAGGGTTGCCTGTGGATCCCGGTGCATTATAATAAACGAGCGGGATATCCGTGGATTCTGAAACGCGCTGAACATGCCCGACCAGACTGTCCGGGTCCGGAAATTTGTAATAAAAAGGGGACGTACACACCAGGTAATCCGGCCTGAGGCCGGCGGCCTCTTGGGCATATGCGATGGTACGCTTGGTAGAAGCCCCTGATACAGTGACCAGGAGCGGGATCCTGCCTCGAATATGGCCGGTTGCCACATCCATGGCTTCAGAACGCACATCGTCTGTCAGCGCTGCCCCCTCACCCATCGCACCGAGTATCATCACGCCGTCGGCGCCCTGGTCCACACAATAGTCTATGAGGGATTTGAAAGAATCCGTATCTAAGGTTTCATCCTCCATCAGCGGGGTTGGTACCGCTACAACGACGCCATGCAGCCTGGAACTTGCAATCATCTCTTTCATATGTCAAATTGAATCCTGAGATTAAATTATGACATATGTACGACATATATAAAAAAAGCCTAGATTTTTTCGAAGAAATACCAAAGATGGCTTTCCATCTTGTGCATAAAGCCGGTGGGAGTACCGCCTTTTAGCTCCTCGATCAGATCCCAGTGCGTTGCAATGTTCAAGGGTTGATTGATGCGCGGTTTCTGCAGGATGACACTATCAACGAAATCAAAGATGGGCATCAACATCCGTTGGAAACGAATGATGGTTTCGTTGCCGGACATCTGATACAGGGCGGAGTGGAAATCCACGTCCAGTTTCAGCAGGTCGATCCTGTCGGTAGTACCGTCTTCAGTCCGGGCGATACTTTCCAGTTTTTCTATGAATTCCGGGGTCTTTCTCCGAAAAAGAATGTGGGCGAGACCAAGTTCCACCACCAGCCTCATTTCAAAAATATCCTTCATGGTGTCACCATCAAGCAGCCGCGGGTCCATCACCCGCTGCATGTTTCGCAGCACGTCAGGTCTTCGGATGACCATACCCCGATTTCTGCGTGATTCAATGATGCCCAGCATCTTGAACCGCGAGATGGCTTCTCTGACAGCTGTCCTGCTGACTCCCAGGGCCTTTGCGATCTCCATCTCTTTGGGAAGCGGATCTCCGGGATTGAATTCCTCGTTCCTGAAATATTCCTGTAACCTGAGTTCGATTTTATCAACCTGTGAGAGATGTTCTATAGGTCTGAGTCTGGTCAGCGGCATCTTAATGTTTGTTTAATGCTCAGTTTCGGGCACAAAATTGAGTTGAATTTTCTGAAATATTGTTTGGTATTCAAAATTTTCGTTAAAATTGTCATATGTACGACATATCAGTAAATTGCATCAACAACACAGATCAGCTATGAAAAGAATGTTAAGCTTGTGTATGCTTGCATTGTCATGGGCGAGTTTGGTACTTGCTCAGACAGGCAAAATCACCGGTAAGGTAACGGCGGAAGACGGGAGCCCACTTGCCGGAGTAACAGTGGCTGTGAAAGTAGGAGGTCAGACCGTCCAGACGGACGGCGATGGCGTTTTTTCGATCAGTGCCGCCAAGAGCGATCAGTTGATCTTCACCATGGTCGGGTATCAGTCGCGTGAACTGTCTGCCGGATCGCCAACCCCGATTCAGGTGGCGATGCAAGCGGATAATGCCAGGCTAAATGAAGTAGTAGTAGTGGGCTATGGTACGCAGTCGCGTAGAAATGTGACCAGCGCTATCTCGAAGTTGGATGCCCAGGTATTGGCATCTACCCCGCGAGCCAACGTAGGTACTGCGCTGCAAGGCACTGTATCTGGTCTGCAGGTGGTCAATGCCACAGGCAGTCCGGGTGCAACACCATTGATTTTACTGCGGGGAGGGGCTTCGATCAACAGTCCGGGTGCCCCCCTGGTTGTCGTCGATGGGATCATCCGGGCCTTCAATGACATAGCTGCACAGGATATCGCCAGCATCGAGTTGCTGAAAGATGCAGCCGCCACGGCAATCTACGGTGCGCGCGCCAACAACGGGGTAATTTTGATTACCACCAAACAGGGAAAGGTTGGGACGGCTCAGGTTACGTACAAGTACGCCGGCGGTTACAACCGCAATCGAGAGGGCTATCAATTCATGAATGCCCGTGACTTCATTTACTACAACCGACTGGGCAATCTGAATTCAGCCCGGACCCTGGCGCAGGTGAATTCTACCCCCGGTTACGGATTTCTGACAACGCCCGCCTATCTGGCCACTTTTGATATCCGGCCCTTCACCACTGCGGATGCCTATTTGTTGAGCAAGGGATGGGATACGGTCGGAGATCCATACGGAGGATCCATCCTGTTCAAGGATCACAGCGGAGAGGTAGAGGATCTGTTGTTCCGGAATACCCGTACAAACGATCACTATGTGAACGTGGCCGGCGGCAACGACCGGGGCAAGTATTACGCCAGCTTTGATTATTTCGACGAAGATGGTGTGATTGTTGGTACAAAGTACAAGCGCTATTCACTTGACCTGAATGGGTCATACAAATTGAAGCCTAATCTGGAAGTGAGCAGCATGGTCAACATGTCCACATCCTCTCAGTATGGCACCCTGGCATCAGAGATCAATACGCTGTACCGGACCCGGGCGGTTTGGCCGACCTTCAATCCCTGGTTGGATTCCGCCAAGACCATGCCCAATCCGGGCAACTCCAACTCCGACGGAAATCCGCTGTATTGGCTAGGTAAGACCAATCGACGCAATGAAGTGAACCGAATTACGGCGTCCGCCGCCGCTAAATGGGACATCACGAAGGATCTTTACATCAAAGCCACAGCAGCCGCCTACCTATTTGAAGTAGTGAACGAATCTTTCACCAAGGCGACACAGACGTACACTCAGATCTTTTCGGTACCGCAGGTTTACAATGTGACAAGGCCGGCGTTTGCGAATCTCTCCAGGGATTTCCAGACACAATACAATGCCATCGCCAATTACACGAAGACCCTCGGTCAGCACCACAACCTGAACATCATGGCGGGCAGCGAGTTCTTCGATACCCGTGCCCTGGACATGCAGGTATATGGGACCAATGCCCCAACGGATGAAATACCGACGGTCAATGCATCCACCCTATACCCTGCTGGCAGCAACTACAGCACAAAATCGCAGTATCGGATCGCCTCGACCTTCGGACGGGTGAACTACGACTACGATCAGCGCTTCCTGCTTTCGCTGGTGTTCCGTCGCGACGGGGTGTCGAGTCTGGCCAAGGAGAACCGCTTCGGATTGTTCCCGGGTATGAGTGCGGGCTGGAACCTGCACCGCGAGGAGTTCTTCAAGAACAGCCCCCTCGCTTCCTTTATCAATAACCTGAAACCCAGGATCAGTTACGGTCAAAACGGAAACGTGGCCGGCTTGGGTAGATATGAGGTACAGGGTACCTATGGGGCGCAGGCGCTCTATAACAACACCGGCGGTTTCCTGCAGACGACCCTGTCCAATCCCAAACTGGTATGGGAGAAAAGTAAGACCACAGATGTTGGTGTTGACATTGGCATGTTCGGTAACAAACTGACTTTGGTCTTCGACTATTACGATCGGGTCACCAGCGACTTGCTCACGAACCTGGCGTTGCCAGACTACACCGGTTTCTCCTCTGTAAGGACGAACCTCGGATCCTATCAGAACCAGGGTTATGAGTTCACCCTGAATGCTACCCTGTTGGACAGACCCGACGGACTTCGTGTAGAAGCAGGAGCCAACGCATCCTTCGTGAAGAACCGCATTCAGAAACTCCCTTTCAACGGTAACGAGAACAACCGCCAGGGCGGACTCCAGATCTTTGATCCCGTGACAGGCAAGGTGGTATGGGTTGGCGGTCTGCAGGAAGGCCGTCGTCTGGGGGAGATCTATGCCTTCAAGCAGCTCTCCATCTTCAAGGATGCCAATGAGATCGCCAAGGATGCAGCCAATCGTTGGGATATGGTTGCGCTCATCGGAGGTCCTTCCCGTCCGGGTACGAACAAGATAGCGCCGGGCGATGTGAACTGGCTGGATGTGGACAAGAACGACACCATTGATTCGCGGGATCAGATCTACATGGGCAATATTTTCCCCAAATGGACAGGAGGTTTCAACCTGAACCTTTCCTACAAGGGACTGAGCTTATACACCCGCTTTGAATTCGCGACTGGCCACACCATCTACAACGATCTGCTGGCGCGGACACTCGGCAACATGCAGGGGACTTTCAATTATTTTGTAGATAATAAGAATGCTTGGTCGCCTTCAAACCCTAATTCAGATCTGCCCAAGATCTACTATGCTGACCAGGTGGCGGCGCCGATCGGGAAGAAGAATTATACCCGCATCAACAATGCGAGTGCCTTCCTGAACAGCAACAACTCCAGGATGTATGAGAAAGGAGACTACCTGGCCATCCGGGAGATCACGCTCTCCTATGATCTGAGCAAGTCGATCCTCTCACAAACGAAGGTGTTGAGCAAGGCGCGTCTCTATCTCAGCGCCAGCAACCTGCATTACTTCACCAAATACACCGGCAACTCACCGGAGGCACCGATCGACGGTGGTTCCATCACGGGCATCGACCGGGGCATTTATCCCATGCCGCGTTCCTTTGTACTTGGCATGGAAGTATCATTCTAAGAACCCGCACATCATGTCGCAATCAATAAATCATCGTCACATGAGCAAGATTCTTCAAAGTGCATGCGCACTCCTATTGTGGCTCACCCTGGGCGGCTGCAGCAAGCAACTCGACCTGGCCCCCATCAGCAGCGTGGGTGAAGGAAATTTCTGGCAGACTTCTGACCAGGTGGAAGCTTTTGTATCCGGACTGCACGCCAGGTTTCGAACCCACGTTCAGCGATTTCTTTTCCTGGGGGAGCTGCGGGCAGACATCCATGGAACCGACCCCGGTACCAGCTCCTCTTTCACCGGAGAATCCACTGCGGGCAACGAGCGTATGTGGAACAACACCCTCGGCCTTGATGCGCCTGGTGTGGCCGGTTATGGAGGATTTTATTCCAACATCAATCAGCTGAATCTGTTAATATCAAAATTGGAGACTTCAACGGTCGTCACCCCGGCCAATAAGGGTCACTACCTCGGTATCGCCCATGGTATGCGGGCCTTCTACTATTTCCAGCTACACATGGCCTGGGGAAAGGTCATCGTTCAAACCCAGCCTACACAGGAATTTGATATAGCGAATCTTTCGAAAGCGCCGGCCAGCGAAGCAGATGTCATGAAACTCATCAAGGATGACATCGAGATCTCACTCAGGAGTTTTGGTACCGATTACAGCTTCCGTCAGACGAAGGGATTCTGGTCAAAGGCCGCCACGCTAATGCTGAAGGCCAACGTCTTTCTCTGGACAGCCCAGAAGGGCGGAGGCACGGCAGATGCTACCACGGCCAAGGCAGCCCTCACAGACATCCTGACCAATATCCCATCCCTTTCGCTGCAGTCGAACTTCGGAAACCTGTTCGCCACCACCAACCGCGGCAACAGCGAAGTCATCTTTGCCAGTCGCCACCTGCTGAACGAATCGACCTTGCCCATCCTTAACCACTACCCTCAAAATGCTTTTATCATAAATTATCACGACTCAGTCGGTAAGCGAAAGTTCGATGCGGCCATCGACAACTGGGGAGGCACGCTCTTTATTCCGATGCGCGCGGCTACCTTCCGCCGATTCAATGACCGCGACAGTCGCAAATGGGCATCCATTCAGCCTTGTTACCGACTGACCGGAACGACATATTCGCTTGCAGGGGTATTTTCTTCCAAGTACAAAGGCGAACAGGCCGCCGGTGTGCGCACTTATACCAATGATTATATCATCTACCGGCATGCAGACCTGCTGCTGATGATGGCCGAGGCCAAGGTGCTGTTGGGTGAAAATCCTGCGGCAGAGATCAATGCCGTCAGACAGCGGGCCTATGGCACCGCTTATAATGCCGCAACAGACGCTTTCCCCAACCAGCCTGGTGACGCCAATGCCAAGGACGCCATCCTGGAAGAACGATATCTTGAATTCATCATGGAAGGAAAGCGCTGGCTGGATCTGAGGAGATTCGGCGACAGTTACGTATTCAAATTCACCAATATCACTGCGGCGGAAGCCTACAAGGTATTATGGCCCGTGGATCGGAACACCCTCACCAACAACAAATTGTTGGAACAGTCTCCGGGATATCCCAAGTTCTAGTTTTGGTTGACCTGTGCGTGGCGGCCTCCGAGCCGTCACGCTTTTTTTCATTTACATTAATACAATGGCATGACCAGTTCATCTTGGTTGACGCCTGTCATGTTCCTATTATTTATAATACTGGGCGTGAGCCAGGTTGCCGCGCAGGAATCCCAGCCTGTTTGGGCGAAAAAAGTACTTCAGTTGCCACCCGGCCCTGACAATCCGCGCAACAGCGAATGTGCCTTTGTGACCCTGAAGGATGAGTCGATCCTAATGGTGTATTCCCATTTCTACGGTAAGTCTTCCAGCGATTACGCTTCAGCGCATCTGGCATCGCGCCGGTCACGTGACGGGGGCATGACCTGGACCTCTTCAGACTCAATCGTCGTTTCAAACGAAGGAGGGATGAATGTGATGTCCGTATCCCTGCTCCGGCTGGCAGGCGGCAGGATCGCCTTGTTCTATGCTCGAAAGAATGCCCATGCCGATTGCATTCCTATGGTTCGTTATTCGGATGATGAGGCCGTTACTTGGTCGGAGCCCAAACCCTGTATCACCGATGAACCCGGCTATTACGTACTAAATAATGACCGCGTGATCCAGCTGCGCGACGGTAGGCTGCTGATGCCGGTGTCCCGACACCAGACACCCACGCAGCCCTGGCAAGCCAGGGGCCGTATATTTTGCTATCTATCAGACGATGAAGGACAGACTTGGCAGAGAGGTGCCGAAATTCCCAATCCGGATACGGTCATGACCCAGGAACCTGGGGTTGTAGCACTCAGAGATGGCCGCATCATGATGTTCATGCGCACGGATGCGGGCGTCCAATATCTTTCGTATTCTACAGATAAGGGGATGAAATGGAGTCCTGCTCAACGGAGCAATATCCCTTCCCCGGTTTCCCCCGCATCGATCAAACGGGTGCCTGGGTCGAAAGCACTCGTCATGTTATGGAACCTGAACGATGGGTCGGACCCAGAATTGAAGGGTAAGCGGACTCCGCTGGCGATCGCAATCTCCCGTAATGAGGGCCGGACCTGGATCAGTCCCCAAATGCTGGAAACCGACCGCGATGGGTGGTACTGCTACACAGCCCTGCATTTTACGCCCAAGGGTAATTTGTTGGCGGGATATTGTGCCGGCAGCCAGCGCAAACGGACGCGGCTGGCGCAGACGGACGTTTCGCTGATCGATCTCAACGCATTGTATGGAAGGGCTGTCAGATGAAAATGTGGATATGAACGTGATGATTCCCCAATGGAAAGCTGATTCCGGAAAACCAGGACCGGCGGTATTGATCACCGCAGGAGTGCATGGGGATGAATTCGAGCCTATGCTCTCCCTATACCGATTGTCGGCGCGATTGCCCCAGATTCTGACCTGCGGGAGTGTCACCGCTCTGCCCGCTGTGAACGTTGGAGCGGTTCGATCCGGAACCCGCTGCGGCCCTGACGGGCTGGATCTGGCACGCATCTGCCCGGGCGACGCATTTGGAACACCTGCTCAGCGAGATGCACATGCTGTCTCACAATTGATCCGGTCATCAGATTTTCTGATCGACCTGCACACGGGCGGTCGAATCCTGGATATTCATCCCATGTGCGGTTATATGATACACCCCAACGCATCAATCCTCGCCAAACAGCGTGAGATGGCCCGGGCCTTCGGTCTTCCACTGATATGGGGCACGGATCCCGCCCCAAATGGCAGAACATTGTCCGTCGCCCGTGATGCAGGCATTCCGTCCATGTATGTGGAATACGGTGGAGGATCTGTGGTACGACCACATATTGAAGAGGCTTATGTCGATGGATGTCTACGGGTGTTAAGCCTCTTGGACATGATTCCGGAATCGATTGTAAGGCAGGCGGAGCCCGTCCGCTGGTGGGTGGAAGATGATCGTCCAGATCAGGGGCATCTACAATCCAAAATGCCATCCCCGGCCGATGGTGTGTTCATCGCGGCCGTTTCCCTGGGACATCCAATCTATAAAGGAGATCTTTGGGGGCATGTCTTCGATCCGTTGCGTGGAGACAGACAGGAAGTCCGGGCGGAAGAGGATGGACTGGTTTTATTTCTCCGGGCGGAAGCCGTCGTGAAAACAGGAGATTCACTTGGAGGCATCTGTGTGATAGACGAACGTGTAAAACAATTGAAGGGATGAAGGTACCTGCCATCATCATTACCGGAGCAGCGGGGGGCATTGGTCAGGCCATCGCACAGGGGTTTGCCAGCCATGCATGCAACCTCATCCTGAATGATCTCGATGAGTCTGCTCTGGAGTTGGTACAACAATCCCTGGCCGACCGACCCGGTGTGGAAGTGACAATATGTGCTGGTGATCTGGCCGATCCGGATTTTCCCGAACAACTGATTGCTCATGCCATTAGCATCTTTGGGCAGATCGACATCCTGATCAATAATGCTGCCTGGAGAACCCTGCAGTCGCTGCGTAACATCGACCGGAAAACCTGGCAGCGTACCCTGGACGTATGCCTGACGGCTCCGGCATTCCTAATCAAACACGCAGCGGATGCGATGGAAAAACAACAGACGGGTGGCGTGGTCATCAATGTCTCCAGCATGATGTCCGACCGTGCAGCCGGAAATAGCCCTGCCTATATCGCCGTCAAGGCCGGATTGGAAGGACTGACGCGGGAAGCGGCAGTGACCTATGGTCGAAGCGGGATCCGGGTGAACTGTGTGCGCCCCGGATTCATAGAAACCGGCCTCAGCCTCGACTACGAACAGGATGCAGCTGCTGCCGGACTGGCCGGTCAACTGGAAGGATATATCAAGGATGCAACCCCCCTTGGCCGTGCCGGAACTCCGGAAGAAGTGGCCGCTGCCATCGTCTGGCTTTGTCAGCCGGAGGCCGCATTCATCACAGGCACCTGCCTCACCATCGATGGAGGCTTCTCCGTCAATCTGAACAGCTATCCCCTAAAGAAACTGCAGTTCCCCGATGAGTACTGATATCTGGAAATATGTCGGACATATGCCGGCGGTTGAGCCCATGCACCGCATATCTCTTGGAGAGGGAGGCACCCCCTTGCTGAAGTCCAAAAGCATCGGCCCCGCTCTAGGCTTGTCGAATCTTTTTTTCAAGCTGGAGCAATTGAACCCAACTGGTTCCTACAAGGACCGCTTCGCAGCTTCTTTCGTGAGTGTAATGAAAGAGCAGGGTCATAAGCTGTGCATCGCTACCTCCAGCGGCAATACCGGAGCGGCGCTGTCCGCCTATTGCGCTGCGGCGCAGATACGCTGCGTGCTCGTAATCGTCGACGGCGCCCCCCACGCCAAGATCCGCCAGATGCAGCTCTATGGGGCGGAAACCATCATGGTCAGTGGATTTGGAAAGGACACGGCCGTGACCGATGCGGTGTTTGGACAGTTACGGTCCATGGCCGCTGAATTTAAAGTACCCCTTCCGGTGAGTGCCTATGCATTCTGTCCGGAAGGCATGCAGGGCGTGCAGACCATCATGTGCGAATTGATGGATGAGCTGCAACCCCGTCATGTGTTCAGTCCCGCCGGTGGTGGAGGCCTCACCCTGGCCATGGCTTACGGGGCACAGATCCAAGCCCGGTCGATGAACTACAAAGTATTGCCTGCGATACATTGTGTGCAGCCGGAGGGCAATGATACGATGGCCTCCGCAATCCGGTCCGGAGCCTCAGGCGGGATGTCGATACCGGCTTCCACCACCGAGGTAAGCGGCCTGCAGGTGCCCGGACTGCTCGATGCAGATGCCGTCGTACGTGCCTGCCTGTCATCTGGTGGCAACGGCCATGTGGTGCAGGATGAAGAGGTCTTTCACTGGCAGCGGCTCATGGCGCAGCGGGAAGGAATTTTCTGCGAACCCGCAGGGGCGGTCGCCCTGGCGGGACTGGCTGGCGCCGTTCACCGACGGGAAGTCGATCCGGATGACAGCATTGTTTGCCTCGTCACAGGTAGCGGGTTCAAAGATATGCTGACGGTGGAACGCAGGTTCGGACTGCCGGAGATTGAAACGCTGACCCCTGATCAGATGGTAATGCATATACGCTCAACCGATCATTGAATATCTAATAAGGATACCATGCAAGAAGCAACGCAATTAAAAGGATTATGGCCGGCCATGTTCACTCCGGTGAATGATGATGGCACGGTGAATATGACCGAGACAGAGAAATTGATCGAGCTCATCATTGCACAGGAGTTGGGTGGTATTTATCTACTGGGATCAACGGGGCAGGGATTTCTGTACGCTGAGGCTGAACGTAAGCGGATCACGGAAGCGACCCTATCTATAGTCAGGAAAAGAATCCCGGTGATGGTGCATGTCGGTGCCCTCAGCACGGATGAGTCTGTTCGGCTGGCAGGGCATGCAGAAGCGCATGGTGCAGATGCTGTCTCTTCCGTGGGACCTATTTACTACGCGGCAAGTCCCGCCATGGGTCTGGCCCATTACAAGGCCATCGCCGCATCCATATCCATTCCCTTCTTCCCCTATCAGATCGGCAATACACCCATGACGGAGGACATGATCCGGGAACTGCTTCAGATCCCGAATCTTGCAGGACTCAAACTGACCACACTCAATATGCTCGACATCGCCTCCATCCGCATCAGTTCCGGTGGACGATGGATATTGTTCAGCGGGGCAGATGAACTCATGTGCCATGCGGCCCTTTGCGGAACGGCCGGTGCCATTGGTTCTACCTATAATCTCTTTGGCCCCGTGTGCAAACATGTTCGTCAGGCATTTCTGAACGGGGAAACCGCCATGGCCATGGCATTCATGCTGGAATTTCAGCAACTGATCCTGGAGATCCTCCCCTGCATCTGGACCTTCTTCCGCCGGGGGATGCTCCTGCGCCACGGTATCGACATCGGGAAAGCCAAGGCGCCGCTGCTTACCCCGGATCTCGCATGGTCAGATGAGTATCTGATGGAACGCATCCGTCGGGTGGAGGCTTTCCTGCCCGTTGAGTCCACATCAAACTGAACACAACCTGTAAAATATCAGATATGTCATCATTCGAAGTTGTTCGCGGAGAAGGTATCCCG
>CAJBZC010000445.1 GCA_903959965.1 uncultured bacterium | reverse complement strand
TCAACAAACTTGTTACGCATTTCGCACCTCCGGTCTTCGGGACCTGTCCCGATCTTGAAACCCCGAATGACCGCAGGGTTTTTCTGCAGGGCGACACGGTTTACTTTGCGGCCTATTATCGCGATCAGCAACAGGGTGCCGGCACACAATATGCCGTTTTGCGTCCCGATGGATCCGCCTTTGTGAACTGGTCTGCCAACTCACCCTCCACCTACAATGCGAGTTACTGGTACTGGTCGTATGTACTGCCATCGAATGCCCCGACGGGCAACTGGATCTTCCGGACCGTCTTCAACGGCGTAACGGACACGGTGAGGTTCATGGTCAACCCGAAGACTCCGACGGCGGTAATGGATCTACCCGGCAATCA
The DNA here is from genome assembly GCA_903959965.1 of uncultured bacterium. Classification (GTDB taxonomy): domain Bacteria; phylum Bacteroidota; class Bacteroidia; order Chitinophagales; family Chitinophagaceae; genus Pollutibacter. Next base: position 1,544 of record CAJBZC010000445.1, on the reverse strand, counting down.
ATTTATCCGCCTTTATCCGAACCCGGGAAGGGCATCTGACCCGATGCGGATCGACTGGCAACTGAATGGGGCATCATCGCAGATGCTGGACATCCGGGTTATTGACCTGAATGGTCGCCAGGTTGGCGATGTACAAAAAGTCAGGCGAGCCGGAGAGATCGAGATGCCGGCCGTGGCGGGCAATTATGTGGTTGAAGTAAATGTAACCCGGCGCGAAAGCCATCGGTTGATGGTGGTGCGATGGTGAAAGTTATTCGTTGGGCATAGAAGACACGAAGGATCTAAGTACATTGTCTGCTCATATTCCGCGGTTGTCGATGAGATATAGAAAACTGGGCGTATCCCCTTCCATGATATAGAGCCAGTCGGGATATTCAGCGCCCAGCGGGCCATGTCCGGTGCGTACATTTTCGAGCAGTCATGGGTTGATGATATATCGGCAAGATGATCGGCAGTGGATCGTTCTACACTGAATTTATAAAAAAATCAGATGTGTTCATTTGATCAGCGCATCAAACAAAATGATGATCTGGATACATGTAATTCAAGAACAACGCGGATCCCAAAAGTAAGGTTCCGTGCGCACCAGCTTCACCTGTTCCAGAAAATCAGGATGATCTGCATTGATCATCACATTTCTTTCCATGGGCACTACGGCAGATGGGAGATGCAGGATCATTGATGTCCGGCGATCCGCCCAGTCGGATCCCAGCCGCTGGCAGTCGGCATAGGCGGAAAGCTTCCGCCAATCCGGCGGCAGGTCGGGTGTGAAGAGGCTATGATGAAATGATTCATCATCCGGCAGGGATATGACCATCACCCGCCAATCCGCATCCGGGCGAACGCTCCCCAGGTGGACGAGTTGTTCGAGCGTCGCCAACGCCCGCGAAGTAGATGCATATAGGACATGCTGTCCCTTACGGTTCCAGCGGTTGGCCCGGCCTGAAGTGCATAGTGTCCCGGAAAATTCGGCTTTGACAATGCGAAAAACCTCCATGATCAGACATTATCCCCGTGTTCGAGGGCGGCGAGGCGATCGGATACCAGCCGGATGCCGGAGATGGTGTTTAAGAATGTAGCGGGAGAACGCCCGTCAAGGAAGAAATTTGGGGTAGACAACCATCTGTCCAGGGCTTGCACTGAACCCAGTACCTTCCTCCCCTGCTTCAGCATGGAAACGAGTAGGATCAGATGTTCCTGGAGTTGAGCCTTTAGCTGGGTACCGGGTTTTCGGTATTCCCGGAGGGTTTTGACATTGATCCCGAGCCAATCGGAGATGATGGCGTCGTTGGCGCGGGTCAGGAGGCTGATCGCCTCGATATGCCGCCAATCGACATCCCGGCGGACCATGTATTCCAGTACTTCCGGCTCGGAGAGATAGGGAGCGATCTCTTCCATGACCATACTCGAGGGGGTGTTTTCCGCTTGCATATCGATCTTTTTACGAAAAAAGGTATATTTACCTAAATAAATATCCTTTTTTACCTTTTTTCTTTTGAAGGTGCCAATGCTTTTCACCGACAGTATCCTTACGCTCACCGACC
>CAJBZC010000444.1 GCA_903959965.1 uncultured bacterium | reverse complement strand
AGATGGAGAGCAGGTGCAGCCGTCGCTTTTCGCCTCCGCTCAGCCGGCTGCTATACGTATATTGCTGGTCAGGGGGGAAGAGAAATCGCTCGAGGAACTGGGCGGCGCTGATGGATCCGCCGTTGGCCAGCGGGAAGCTTTCGGCGATATTCTTGACATACTCGATTACCCGCATGTCTGATTTCAACTGTAATCCCTGCTGGGCGTAGTGGCCGAAGATCACCGTATCTCCGATATTGACCTTTCCGCTGTCGGCTTCTTCCAGTCCCAGGATGATGTTGATGAAGGTGGATTTTCCGGCGCCGTTCTTCCCGATAACGCCGACGCGTTCGCCTTTCTTGAAGGTGTAATCGAATCCTTTGAGGATGATGCGGTCTCCGAAACTTTTATAAACTTTTTTCAGTTCCGCCACTTTCCCCCCGAGGCGATTCATCTTGAGCTGGAGTTCCATCCTGCGCTCATCGACCCGTTGTTTGGCGCGGGCTTCGACTTCGTAGAAATTATCCTGTCGGCTTTTAGACTTGGTGGTGCGCGCCTTGGGCTGCTTGCGCATCCACTCGAGCTCGCGTCTGTAAGTGTTACGGGCCTTTTCGATGCTGGCGACTTCATTCTCGATGCGGGCCGCTTTCTTCTCCAGGTAGTTTGCGTAATCCCCCTTGTAGGTGTATAGATTACTGCCATCGAGTTCCCAGATCTCGTCGCTCACGGCGTCCAGGAAATAGCGGTCGTGTGTGACAAGTAACAGGGTAATATTTTCCTTGTTCAGATAGTTCTCCAGCCATTCGACCATCTCCACGTCGAGGTGGTTGGTAGGTTCGTCCATGATCAGCAGGATGTGCCGGTGCTCGAAACCGATATCGATCAGGGTCTTGGCCAGGGCCACGCGCTTACGTTGGCCGCCGCTGAGGGTACCGACGGTCTGGTGTAGTTGGTGGATATTCAGTTTTCCGAGGATCTGCTTGACCTTAGCATCGAAATCCCAGGCGCCGATCTCGTCCATTTCCACGATGGCGCGACTCAGGGCATCCGGGTCGTTGCGTTCGCTGACATATTCATAGTTCCGGATGGCGTTCATCACCGGATGATCGTGGCGGAAGATGTTGTCGAGAATGGAATCGTTCTCCATGAACTGGGGCTCCTGTTCGAAGAAGGCGATGTCCACATCCTTATGTCTCCAGAGTTTTCCGCTGTCGGCGGTGTCCCTGCCTGCCAGAATGCGCATCAGCGTTGATTTTCCGGAACCGTTGCGGGCTACAAGGGCGATCTTGTCGCCCTCCTCGATATGAAAGGTGATGCCGGAGAAGAGAGGTTGAATGCCGTATGATTTGGCGAGGGACTCGACGGACAGATAATGCATGCGCAAAGGTAAGCCCTTTCCACACATGGCTTTCAGGCCAATCGGGCGATGAGTAGACAGCCGAGCAGCGCAGCAGTCAGCAATACGAAGGGTTTCCACCTTGCCCATCTGTCCTCGGAAATTTTTGCAGATCGGAGCCGCATCAGGGATTTGAAGGCAGGATGAGTTTCCGGAAGCAGTTCCTTCATCTGAGACGAAAGGACTAAGAGGCCATCGGGGTCGAGATGACTTCCGCAGCGAACCAGTGTTTCGGCAATAGCATCCAACTGATCAGACTCCTGTTTCAGGATATCCAAGTGTTCCTGATTGAGATGTTCTGTGAGTCGGCGGATCCTGATTGCGCGATCGGCTCTCCATGGGTCTTCGGAGGCGAAACCTCGTTCGATGATGAGCAGACGTTTTAGGATATCCGTGGCCGTTAGTAAGGGTTGCGACGCGGTTGACAAGCCCTGGCTCGCGAGCAGCCAACGCTCCTGCAACCAGGCATCCCGGAGTATGGGATCAGTCAATGTCTCGTAGGCTTCCTGGATCTCACGAAAATGTGCATGTACCGCCCGGTCGTCGGGATGACGGTCGGGATGATACCGTTTCACCAGGGTGCGGTAGTTTTTCCGGATCTCGTCCGGGCCCGACTGTGGGCTGATCCCAAGGGTTCGGTAATGGTCTTTCGGCATCGCTTCTATCTACAGCACCAAGTTACGATTTGTTCAGCAGTGCGTGAGGCTGACCGGCTGTGTGTATCTTTGCGGCCAGATATTGGTCATTTACGGCCTATATCACATGGAAATGTGAGTTTATATCTTATGAAAAACAAGTCAATCCTCCGGGTGATTTTCGTCGTTCTTATCCTCGGTACTTATTCCGTCTCCTGCAGACAAACCCATGCAGATTCGGGAGAACAGTCAAGAATTTCATCTCTATCAGCGGGTCAGGAAGATACTTCCGTCAAAGTGAAATCTGCCGGCCGGGAAAAGGCGTCAGTCCCGGAGATCCTCTCACGCAAACAGATACCGGTGCTTTGCTATCACCGGATCCGTCCCTGGACTGCATCCGACGGACGGATTGCGAGGGATAACGTGATTCACCCGGGACTGTTCAAAGCACATATGCGGACGCTCTCCGACAGTGGCTACCATTCGATCCTGCCGGATCAGTTACTCGATCATCTCGAATATGGGGATGCACTGCCGGATAAACCAGTAATAATCACTTTTGATGACGGGTCGATTGGTCAGTACGATGTCGGAGTTCCGACGTTGGAATCGCAAGGATTTCGGGGAGTGTTCTTTATTATGACGATCGCTACGGGTCGAAAAGGGTACATGAGTGCGACGCAGTTGAGAGAGATGTCGGATCGGGGGCATCTCATCGCTTCACATACCTGGGATCATCATAGTGTGCTGGAATATGATTCGGCTGCCTGGAAGGTTCAGTTGTCGGGATCTGTACAAACCCTGGAAGGCATTACCGGTAAACCGGTGCGCTATTTCGCTTATCCGTTTGGTTTATGGTCGCCTGTATCCTTTCCATATCTGCGAGCCTCAGGGATGCGCGGGGCTTTTATCCTGGCTACAAAGCGCGATAGTACCGATCCGCTGATGACACTTCGCAGAATCAATGTGCCGGGATACTGGAACGAAAAAACCATGCTGCAGAATCTAAAGCGAAGCTTTAGGTAGTGCAGCATGGCTTTGTGAAAGTCAGCTTGTTTGGTCGAACTTATTAATAGTCTGAATAAGCCGTGGGACGCAGGAAGATGGTTTCGTTCCTGGACACGTTTTTCCGGTATTTGGGGTCTGCAGACAGCATTTTCCATTCAGGATCGTCGCGGAAAGTCTGCCAATGGGCATCCCGGTCAGCCTTGTTTTCAAAGGTGGTCATGTACATGAGGTTCGGCATCCTTGCACCGGCCACGACTTCCCCGTAGAAGACGGCGTTGAACCCAAGTCTGTCGAATAATCTTGTTTCCCCCCCTTCGTTGAACATTTCTACCTTGTTCCAGTAGAGTCGTTCGTTTGAACTTTCATAGCTTCTCAGTTCATAGATCCTTTCGGATCGCGGACCGCTGAGGTTCGGGCGTCTCAGCGATGGGAAAAGCCTGAAGCCCTGAAGGAGGATGGTTTCTTTCCGGGTATATGCCTGTTGTCCAGGGAAGGTATCGAGGTAAGACTTTGCCTTGGCGAGATAATCAGCATCCTGCATCAGTCGTTCTTCCGTGCTGATCAGTTTGCGCAGCGAACCATGTGAAGTGAGCATGTAAGTGCGTCCTGCATACACCGTATCGCCCGGAAGGGCCTTGAATACTCCGACATCGTTGACGCCAAGTCGGTGCAGGGCGGGGATCAGGCAGTCGGCCAGATATGAGTCAAGTCGTCCCGCCTGTCCGGGATTCGCCGTTTGATAGACCCGGATCTCATGGATGGGGGGATCCGTTTTTTTTGTTTGTGCTTGTACGTTAGCCAACATCAGGGCGATGATGAGGGT
>CAJBZC010000443.1 GCA_903959965.1 uncultured bacterium | reverse complement strand
TTCAATCTCGTTCGGATCCAATTGATTGAACTCCTGTGGGACACCATCGACAATACTCAACGCATTCCCAAATCCCCGGATGTTGATCGATGTATTGTCCACTCCGGGTTGTCCGCTCCGCTGTAATGCTACCAATCCAGGCAATCTGCCAGCCAGAGCACTCGATACATTTGCTACCGGAACATTCACAAGGTCCTTTCCGGATACGGAAGCCACAGAACCGGTCACAGATGCTTTTTTCTGCGTACCATAAGCCACCACTACCACATCTGTCAAGCTTGCACTTTTTGATGTCAAAGCGATATCAAGTACAGTCCTGCCATCCAACGAAACATCCTTTGAGAGATAGTCCACAAAACTGATGGTCAAAACGGAAGATGCTTCCGGAACCGTAATTCGAAAATTCCCGTTTTCATCAGAAAGCACTGTGGGGCCGCCGCCTTTGATGGAAATGGAAGCTCCTTGCAAAGGCGTTCCAGCCGACTGATCAGCAACACGACCTGTAACAATCAGACCCTGTGAATTCGCCTGGTGAAACGCATGGGCAAATGCTCCTTGACCTAGCATAAAAAGTACAACGAACAGACCAGGGAAAATGCTTCTGCGTGATAGCAGAAGCCTTGCGCCAGGCCCGGAAATCGGTTTCCCAAACCCGCGGAGCATGCTCTTGAAAAGCATTAAATCAGCGGAAAATGTTGCAAGCATAAGATTGAAATTTGATTGATTAAATCGGAGCCGAAGAGCTCTTTACGGAATCCAAATTATACAGGAGGGCAAGACAAGCCTTCCTGCACCTTCATGTATATCTATCTGTTTTCTTTGGATGCTGCATACTTTCGAAATGAAAAAATGCTTCATGCTTCAAATAAACATGGCTCTGATTCTCCTCTCGCTTTGGGGACAGCCAATCACTTCAACTTCCGATGTGGTACCTCCGAAACGGCCTCCCAATCTCGTATTCATCATGAGCGATCAGCACTCCTACGATATGGTGGGATGGCATAAGGGGAGCCAGGCCATCACACCGAATCTTTCCCGACTGGCTCAAAAAGGGATCATTTTCAATCATGCGGTATCTACTTCACCGCAGTGCACCCCTTTCAGAGGAATACTGATGAGCGGGATGCATGCCATCCGCAACGGTGCCATCAACAATGACATCAGAATGCTTTCCAGTGTACAGGCAGGACATCCTGGTGCATACTTCGCAGAACAGCTTGAAAAACAAGGCTATCGAACTGGATATATCGGCAAATGGCACTTGTACGGAGGAGACAGAGCAAGGCCGATTCCCTCAGGTGCATTCAGATACGGATTCAACGAAACCTTTCTGTCCAACAACTGCACGCTGACATTTGATGCTGGAAAAGCATATTGGTGGGACAGTGCCGGCAATAGACAATATCATGATGTATGGGAGCCATTCGGACAATCGATGCAGGCCCAAACTTTTATTTCAGAACAGGACGACAGACCATTCGCTCTCTTTATTGCCTATCATCCTCCCCACGATATAGGAGGCAACAACTACAAGGCCCCGGCAGAATACATGGATGTTTATGATATCTCAACGATCAGTATCCGCCCGAATAGTGAGGACAACATAAAAAACAGAAACAGATACAAGGGACACCTGGCCATGATCACCGGCCTGGATGAAGCCATCGGCCTGATCATCGAAACGTTGCGGGCGAAAGGTGTACTTGAAAACACAATGGTGGTCTTCACCTCCGATCACGGAGACATGCTGTTCTCTCACAGGTGGCCCAATAACAAGGGCCGCCCGGAACAGGAATCCGTTCGGGTCCCATTGATGATTAGTTGGCCGGAAGGACTTGATGCTGGTATCCAGGAAACTCCGATCGGTACGCTTGACCTCATGCCCACCATTCTGGGGCTCATGGGCATTCAACCACCTGCATCATGCCAGGGTTCGGACCTGAGCCGGCTGATCATTCGGGGTCGGGAACTTCGGCGAAGAAAAGTTCCGATCTATAATCACCAGCACAACTGGCGGGGTGTTTACAGCCGACGTTATACCTATGCATTCTGCACGGATCCGGCGGGCGATCCTGAAATGCTGCCCCATTCAGATACGGTTCATAGCCGCTTCGTACTCTACGACCGAAAACGGGATCATTGGGAGATGCGCAACCTTTACCACCAGCCAGGATATGCTATCGTACGCAAACGACTCGCTTCTGTCACCTCCAGATGGATGTCAGAAACCGGAGATCCCGATATGCCGTATCGCAAGATCGCCGGGATCATCAGAAAGTCATTCGCAACAACCGAATCCGGCTGGCCGGCCATAGAGGGAGAAGTCATTGGCGTACCATCCGCATTGATCGCCGCAAAACGCAAAGAATGATCATGGACGGTCCAAACAAGGTCATACAAATTACCACGTACGAATTTACCCCCCAAACTATACGATTTTATCCATCTGAGAAAACAACGAAAGTGGCTAGGTTGGCCCTTGATTCCATTCAATATCAATCATTACCCCCGCACAAGATTGCATCCCCATGAAAAAGGACATATCCAACATCTACCAGGTTCTAAAGATCGATGCACAATCAATCACCCCGAAGTACATGCAGGTGACCAATGCAATCTTCAATGCAATCAGACACGGTCACCTTCGGGAAAACTACCTGCTTCCCAGCATCAGTGATCTGAGCTTCGAACTCGATATCTCCCGGGATACGGCTGAAAAAGCATATCGCAACCTTAAAAAAATGGGTATAATTGACTCCATCCCAGGCAAGGGATATTTTGTGGGTGCCCGACGAATTGACAACCTAAACAGGGTTCTGTTGATGTTCAATAAGCTTAGCCATCATAAAAAAATTATCTATGATGCATTTGCAAACACCCTTGGAGATTTCGGAACGATTGATTTTTATATTTATAATAACGACTATAACCTGTTCCATAAAATTCTAAAGGGGAAAATGGACGATTACACTCATTATGTAATCATTCCTCATTTTACTGACAACAATATCTCACCCGAAGAGGTACTCAACGGTCTGCAGGGTAAGAATCTGATCCTATTGGATAAGAATCTTGACAAGGTCAATGGCC
>CAJBZC010000442.1 GCA_903959965.1 uncultured bacterium | reverse complement strand
GTGGAGCTGGCGGGAGTCGAACCCGCGTCCAAACATATCCGCCATAAGCTTTCTACATGCTTATTCCGGCATTGGTTGTCGGGAAAGAACAGGAACCGGACACACCGATTCTTTCCTTAGCTGGATGGTCTGTAAGCAACGGTCACAGCCTTCCGTTGCAGCACCCCGTGTTCTTTTTAGTCGGCGGCGGAACTTGGTCACAGGTCTACCCGTTCGGCGGCCCTAATGGTCAACCTAATCGCTGATTAGGCAGCCATGGCATACTCAGTGTTGCCAGTTGATGTTCGGCCGGAGAGATTTTCGTGCGGATCAGCCATCGCACGGCATGCTTACCTACAAAGATCTATGCTGTCAAAACCGGTCAGCCCCGGAATGCAAAGGTACGACTATTCCCCGAATGGGTCCCAAATGGTCTGTTAAAGCTTATCGTCCGCTGCCCCAGCCGAACAGGTCGTTCCCGTTGGCATAGATCAGCAGGCCGAAGAGCAGGATCATCCCCACGATCTGCGCGTATTCCAGGAATTTCTCACTGGGTTTCCGGCGCGTGATCATTTCGTAGAGGGTGAACATGACATGTCCGCCGTCCAGTGCCGGGATGGGCAACAGGTTCATGAACGCCAGCACAATGGAGAAGAAGGCCGTGATGTTCCAGAAGACTTCCCAGTCCCAGCCGTATTTCGGGAAGATAGAACCCATGGACTTGAAACCACCAATGCCTTTGTAAGCGCCGGTGGAAGGGTTCAGGATCTTTTTGAACTGAGCGACGTATGACTTGAGTTTATCTACCGCTTTGTTGGCGCCGGCGGGGAAGGCCTCAAAGAATCCGAACTTGCGTGTCTCAAAACGATAGAGCCCCATCTCTTCCATTTCGTCCGTTCCGGGGATGGCCGGGAAAAATCCTATGGCGCCATTCTTGCCGAGCACCGTGGTCAGGCTCACAGGTTTGCCTTCACGCAGGAGTTTAAGGTTAACGGTATCACCTTCACGCCCGGCGGTCAGGGGGCGGACTTCATCGTAATAGTTCACGGCCTGGTCATCAATACCCATGATGCGGTCCTTGACCAACAATCCAAATGACTTGGCATTGCCGGTATCACTGACTTCTCCGACGATCGCAGGAACCCGTGGCATGACCAGGGGATTACGACGACCGGATTCCACCAACTTTTCGATCAGGTTGACGGGCAGTTCGATTTCCTGTGTCTGACCATTGCGACTGACGGTGATCCGCTCACCCAAGAGGAGTTCTGCGTTGATATCTTCAAAATATTTGACAGGCGCCCCATTGACGGCCAGGATGCGGTCGCCGGTCTGTAAACCAAGCTCGTTGGCCAGACTGTCGACACACCATACACCGTCTTTCATTTCCGACATCGGAAGTTTGGTTTCGCCCCATTTGTAGAGCACCATGGCATATATGATGAACGCGACAATGACGTTGACGGTAACACCTCCGATCATGATGATAAGCCGCTGCCAGGCCGGTTTGCTACGGAATTCCCAATCTTCCGCCGGCTTCTTCAGCTGTTCCTTGTCCATGCTCTCGTCGACCATTCCGGCGATCTTCACATATCCGCCCAGGGGCAACCAGCCGACGCCATATTCCGTTTCCCCTACTTTGCGTTTGAACAGGGAAAACCAGGGATCGAAAAAGAGATAAAATTTCTCGACCCGGCATTTAAAGATCTTGGCGGGGATGAAGTGTCCGAGTTCGTGCAGAATGACCAGGATGGAGAGGGACAGAATGAGTTGGCCTGCCTGAAGTCCGATGGCCTGCCAGTTTATGTCGAGCAATGTCATGTTCTTGTGTAATAGGTGAGGGATGCTGCCTGAGTTCCTTTTCAGCCTGGAGGGGCTGATTATATGTCAAGCAGTGTGGCTGCAAAATTACGCGCAGCGGCATCGCTTTCAAAATAATCCTGCAGGCCCGGACGAGGGATGAATTCTATCCGTGCCATGGTTTTTTCAATGAGGTCTGTCATCTCCAGGAATCCAATTTTGTTGCGCAGGAACCCGTAAACGGCGATCTCATTGGCTGCATTGAGGACGGCCGGGGCGTTACCACCCCGGAACATGGCGTCGGTGGCCAGAGCGAGGTTTCTGAAGGTTTTGGTATCGGGAGGTTCGAAAGTGAGGGTGGCCGACTTGGTGAAATCGTAACGAGGGAAATCATTGGAGATCCTGTCTGGGTATGCCATGGCATACTGGATGGGCAATTTCATGTCAGGAAGCCCCATCTGCGCTTTGATGCTGCCGTCTTCGAACTGCACCATGCTGTGGATGATGCTCTGGGGATGCACGACCACCTGGATCTGTTCAGGCTTGATGTTGAACAGCCATCGGGCTTCGATCATCTCCAGGCCTTTGTTCATAAGGGTGGCGGAATCGATGGATATTTTAGCGCCCATGGACCAGTTGGGGTGGCGAAGAGCATGCTCCTTTCGGATGTTGACCAGGTAATTGGGTTTTCGACCCAGAAAGGGGCCTCCGGAAGCGGTCAGTATCACTTTTTCGATCCGATTGCGGGTCTCTCCCACCAGGCACTGGAAGATGGCTGAATGCTCGGAATCCACGGGAATGATGGGCACCTGACGGGCGACAGCCAATTGCATGACGATGTCACCGGCTACGACCAGGGTCTCTTTGTTGGCCAAGGCGATCGACTTTCCGTTGTCTATGGCGCGAAGGGTAGGCTTGAGTCCGGCAAACCCGACGATGGCGGCCAGCATCATGTCATATTCGTCATCAGCGGCAGCCTCTTCCAGCGCCTCAACACCGGCCAGGACACGGATGCCATGTGGCATCAAGGCATCCCGGACGGATTCGTATCGACGTTCATCCACAATTACCACGGTATGCGGTTTGAACCGGATGGATTGTTCGATCAGCAGGTCATGGTTGGAATGGGCAGTAAGTATGCATACCTCGAAGCGATCTGGGTGCTCCCGAATCACGTCAAGGGCCTGCGTGCCGATGGATCCGGTGGATCCAAAGATAGCGATGCGTTTTCTCCTTTCTACGGGCCGGATGGCGCCCTGGCTGGATGGCTGTGATGGGCCCTGATTCATGAGTTATTGAGTGTATGCTGCTTAATGGGTGCTTTCCTGGAAGTTGCACATGGCGTCCGCCAGTGTGCGGTCGTTGCTAAGTCTTGGTACCTTATTCTGCCCGCCGAGTTTGCCAATCGACTTCATATACTCTATGAAGGCACCACGCTTCAGCGGACGCATCACGAGCGGTCGAAGGATATTGCCCCGGATCAGATCATCGTAATATATGTTTTTTTTGCGGAGGTTTTCGTCTACCGACCGGGAAAAGCCTTCCATGTCTACCGGAATCTGTTCGAATTCGACGAACCACTCGTGGCAGGACTGGCCGTCCCCCGGACGGATCAGCGGTGCTACCGTGAATTCCACGATCCCGACACCGGCTGCTTTTGCCGCTTTCATCAGGCTGTACTCCACCTCTTCTCCGATCACATGTTCGCCGAAGGCAGAGATGAAATGCTTGATACGGCCCGTCACTTCGATCCTCCAGGGATTGATGGACAAAAACCGTACCGTATCTCCGATGTTATATCCCCAGAGTCCGGCGTTATTGTTGACAATGAGGGCGTAGTTCACGCCTGTCTTGACCTCTGCCAGGGAAAGTCGTGTCGGATTTTCCGAAAAAATCTCCTGAGCCGGGATAAATTCGAAGAAGATGCCAGAATCAGTATTTAACAGCAATCCGGCTTCATGGTCGCGGGTGTCCTGGAAGGCGAAGAATCCTTCCGAAGCGGGGAAGGTCTCGACGGTATCTATCGTCCGGCCGATCGTTTGCATGAGATTGTCTCGATAAGGCCTGAAGTTCACGCCCCCATGTACCATGATGGAGAAATTCGGAAACAGATCTTTTACGGGTTTTCCGCTCTTTCGGACCAGTCGGTCAAAATACATCTGCATCCAGGGTGGAATCCCGCTGATCAGGGTCATATCCTGGTCTATGGTTTCACCGATGATCTTGTCGAGCTTCTCTTCCCAGTCCTCCACACAGTTTGTTTCATAGCTCGGCAACTGATTTTTGCGCAGGTAACTGGGGATATGATGATTGACAATACCGCTCAGCCTGCCGGTCGGGACTCCGCCCACTCTTTCGAGTTCGGGAGAGCCGGACAGGAAGATCATTTTTCCGTTGGCGAATGCGTGGTTACCGGATTCCGCCATGTAACACAACAGTGCATTGCGGGCGGTATTGATATGATTGGGGATGGACTCCCGGGAGATCGGGATATATTTGACGCCGCTGGTGGTGCCGGATGTCTTAGCGAAATAAATGGGCTGGCCTTTCCAGAGCACATTATGTTTACCCTCTTTGATTCGCTCGATCCAGGGTTTGAACTGCTCGTAGTCGCGAATCGGAACGGCCCGGGTGAAGGCGGCGTGGTCTTGCACGTCCGCCAGATGATGCTCGCGTCCGAACTCTGTCAACTGCCCCGTCTTGAGCAGATCCCGAAACACCCGATGCTGATCTTCCAGGGCCGTGGCCATCCCCTTGCGGATCTGCTTGTGCACATAACTGGCGAAGGGGCGTGCCAGGAAAGATTTTATCTTCATGTATCGGAACGCGTTGAACAACAAATATACCAAGGGACTGAAAGAAATATGGAGAGGCAGAAGTTTTTTTCGTGCTATTCTTTGGAATCGGATGAAATTCCCTACCTTTGCCGTCCTAAATTCTGGAAAATCATGTTCGCAGTAGTAAAGATAGCCGGTCAGCAATTCAAGGTCGAAGCGGGCCAGAAACTGTACGTTCCCCATCTTCAGGGAAACACGGGCGACAAGGTAACGTTTTCCGAGGTGCTGCTGGTTGACAACGATGGAAACATCTCTGTCGGCGGCGATGTTTCGGTGAAAGTCAACGCAGAAATTCTCGGCGAACGTCAGGGCGACAAGGTCATTGCCTTCAAGATGAAGCGTCGGAAGGGTTTCCGCAAGAAGATCGGTCACCGCAAACTCTACACCCAGTTGAAGATCGAAAGCATCGCCTGATGCCATCCCTTTTTATAACATTCAATTAAAAGAACGACCATGGCTCATAAAAAAGGTGAAGGTTCCGTAAAGAACGGCCGTGACTCAGAAAGTAAGCGTCTCGGTGTCAAGATATTCGGTGGTCAGCCTGCGCTGGCAGGCAATATCATTCTCCGCCAGCGCGGAACGGTATACCACCCCGGCAAGAACGTTGGCGTAGGTAAGGATTTCACGCTTTTCGCGCTATCCGACGGTGTCGTACAGTTCCGCAGGACCCGCGGTGATAAGACGGTTGTCTCCGTCGCATCCGTCGAAGTGGCAGGCTGAGAAGCAATTCTGTCATAAAAAATTTTGCAGGATATGAAAGTGTAACTACTTTTATCCTGCATTTTTTTTACCAACCCATTAAAATTCAACGAGATGGCCACAGCGAAAAAAGCCGCCAAAAAGGCAGCGCCGAAAAAAGCGGCTGCGCCCAAGAAGGCTGCTGCCCCCAAAAAAGCGGCTGCAAAAAAGGCTGCTGCTCCTAAGAAAGCCGCGCCGAAAAAAGCGGCGGCAAAGAAAGCCGTAGCAAAGAAGTCTGCACCTAAAAAGGCTGTTGCAAAGAAAGCTACCGCTCCAAAAAAGGCTGCGACTAAAAAACCCGCCGCTCCCAAGAAAGCCGTCGCGAAAAAAGCTGCCGCTCCAAAAAAGGCCACCGCTAAAAAAGCCGCTGCCCCTAAAAAAGCCGCTGCAAAGAAAAGCGCTGCACCGAAAAAAGCAGCCACTACAGCAAAGGCAACAGCTCCCAAGAAAGCCGCTGCTGCACCAAAGAAAGCCGCCAAAAAAGTATGATGATTCTTTCATCATAGAGGTCCCGCTTCGGCGGGACTTTTTTTTTGCATCCCCATTTACCATGAAAGCCGGCACCCGGGTAGTAATTTTGCCCCATGGGCAACTGCCCCCCACAGTTTAAATCTTCCGACATGGATAATTACGCCATCGCCGATCAGTTCTCTCTTTTGGCAAAGCTCATGGATATCCATGGAGAAAATGGTTTCAGGGCGAAGTCTTATGCCTCGGCAGCCTATAACATCGAACAGCTGACCGCTCCGCTGATTTCAACTGAACGCAGCCTGATGGCGGACATGAAAGGCATTGGAGAATCCACCGCCAAAAAGATTGCAGAGATACTGGATACTGGCCACATGAAGGCCCTGGAAGACATCATCAGTAAAACCCCCTCCGGTGTTATAGCGATGCTAGAGGTCAAGGGGCTCGGACCAAAGAAGATCTCCACGATCTGGAAAGAGATGGGCATCGAAAGCATTGGCGAGCTCCTCTACGCCTGTCAGGAGAACAGACTGTTGCTGTACAAGGGATTCGGGGCCAAAACGCAGCAGAATGTAAAGGAAGCCATCGAATTTCTACTCAGGCATCAGGATCGGTTCCTGTATGCAGAACTGGAATCGCTGGTACAGGAATTGGCTGCACGACTTCAGGCGGTATGGCCGGCACACCGGTCGGAACCGACGGGAGCCTTCCGCCGGCAATGCCCGGAGATGGATCGGATCGAATTCGTCAGTACCATCCCGCTCGCTGAACTGGAGATTAGATTGAATACAGGGGAAGGCGAGCATTTCCGCCAGATCGGTCAAGATCAACTCGAATGGAAACGGGATCAGCAGCCATTGGTGGTTTTCTACCATGCGCCTGGGTCCTCTTTCGGCACCTGCTTATTCAAAACCAGCGCCTCTGCCGAATTTCTGGAGGGCTGGAAATCGGCTGGATTTGGTGAGCCGGACTCTGAAGATGAGTCTGAGATCTTCCATCAGGCGGGCATGATCACCATTCCTGCCTGTCTGAGAGAGACGGCCGGAGTGATCGTTCAGGCGGGCCAGGGTAAGATCCCGACACTGATCGTTCCGGAAGACATCCGGGGGATCATCCATACGCACAGCAACTGGAGTGACGGGAGCCATACCCTCGATGAAATGGCCGCCGGTTGCATAGCAAAAGGATATGAATACCTGGTGATCAGCGATCACAGCCGGGCAGCTCAGTATGCCGGCGGTCTGAGTATCGAACGCATCCGGGAACAACATGCCGCCATCGATGCACTGAACAAGAAACTCGCACCCTTCCGTATCTTCAAAAGCATTGAATGCGACATCCTGGGAGATGGCTCCCTCGACTATCCGGATGAAGTGCTTGAAAGTTTCGACCTGGTCATCGCTTCCGTACATTCTAACCTGAAGATGTCGGAGGAAAAGGCCATGACCAGACTGATGAGGGCGATCGAACATCCCAGCACGACCATTCTCGGGCACCCGACCGGTCGGCTTCTTTTGAGCCGTCCCGGCTATCCAGTCGATCATCTTCAGATTATTGAAGCTTGTGCGAAGCACGGTGTGGCGATAGAGATCAATGCGCATCCCCGAAGACTGGATCTCGACTGGACCTGGATCCCCATGGCCATGGAAAAGGGGGTGATGTTATCCGTCGATCCGGATGCACACGCTGTAGATGCATTCGGTGATGTCAGGTATGGGGTGCTTGCGGCGCAGAAAGGTGGTCTCACGGCCGACTTCAACCTGAGCAGTCTGACATTGGACGGCTTCACCGACTGGCTGGACAACCGAAAATCCTCCCGAAAATCCTGATGGAGCGCGGAAATCCCTCCCAAAAAATTATCATTTCAACGGCTGGATCATGACTTGTTCAGTGGCAATCTGATCCGGAAGGTAGTGCCTTTCCCGGTCTCCGTTTCGAAGTCGATGGTTCCTTTCTGCTGCTCTACAATGCTTTTACACATGGCCAGTCCCAGTCCGGTACCGGATGATTTCGTCGTGAAATTGGGGGAAAAAATATTCGAACGCATGGCCTCAGGAATGCCGGATCCGTTATCGATGATTGAAATGATGACCTCTGACTCGGATCTGGATTCCGAAATACGTACGATGCCCTGGCGTCGATCCGGGAGAGCCTCGACTGCGTTCTGCAGCAGGTTCGAGAACAATCGGTTCATCTGTGTACGGTCGGCATGCACGATCAAGGGTGTTTTTTCAAGATCGGATTCGATGCGTACCGCCTCGTTCATGGCATGCAGGTCGGCGACAGAACGGATGGTGTCGTGCAGATCGAAATCTTCCTGCCGGGCACTGCCGATGTTGGCAAATTCCGAAAAGTCGGCCGCAATCCGACTCAGATGCTCGATCTGCTCGATCAGGGTTGCAGATACCCTGGAAGCCAGCTGTGGAACCTGCGGGGCATCCTGATGTATGGCTTTCTGCAAATATTGTATGCTCAACTTCATGGGTGTCAGGGGATTCTTTATCTCATGTGCCACCTGTCTGGCCATTTCGCGCCAGGCCCCTTCCCTTTCCGTGCGCGCCAATGCGGTGGCACTTTCCTCCAGTTTTCTGACCATACGGTTGTATTGAGCGACCAATACGCCGATTTCGTCTTTTCGATGCCAGACGATTTCCTGATTGTGTTTACTCAGACTGATCTCCAGCATTTTTCTGCCAATCCAGGTAAACGACCTGGTGAGGCGCTGGGTGAGCAACACAGAGATGATGCCTCCGATGAGGAAGACAAAAGTATTCAGGTTGATCAGGGCCACCAGGAAACTGGATATCTCCTGCTTCAGGCCACGGGTTGATGCGAAATAGGGAATGTTCACATATGCACGCAGTTCGCCCTGACGATTCCTGAAGGGCGAGTAGATGCTGATATACTCCAGCTGTCCGTAGCGTTCGTTCTGAACAAACTGCACCCGTTTCCTTCGCTTCATCTGCCAGTATGCCACAGGATCCATCTTGCGACTGAGGATCCCCTCATTATAGACAAAGGGTTGGGAGGAAATCCTGAGGTTCCCCCGATCATCGTAAAGATTGATGTCTGCATCGTGAATCGCCGATAATTCGGTGATAACCCTGTGAAGGGTTTCATCGTATGCAGAATCCATAAGAACGTCTGTTTCGGGATTCAAACCGGCGCTGCGCATTCGCTCATGCAGTTCATCCGAGAGTACTTGTAGGGTTCGACCGAGTTTTTCACGATTGTTGCGGTCGTAGCGATTGATAAAAAGCACGATGGTCACCGCGCCGATCACCAGAAATGTGAAAATGCTTATGAAGATAACTGTACCCTGGATCTGCTGGCCGATGCCTATGCCGATCCTTTCGGTTTTGCCCCATCGTTCCTGCCCGAGACGAAGCGAGAAACTTGCGAGTTGAAAAAGGGCGACCAATAGCAGGGAAGCGCAAAAAATATAGGCGAACAGGGTGATGCCTTCCAGCATTACATTCCGCTTTCGGGCAACAAGAACGACTTTGTCGGATGCGGCACGGAACCAAAGGACATCATACTCCCCCTCTTTTCTGAATTCAAATTCCTCAGAGGGGATATCCTGCGTTTCCAGGGATATGGGAAAAGGGAATTCGTTCCGGTGCATCCTCAATTGCAGGCTGTTATACACAGCATAGGAATAACCGGACAAGCCATCGCCGCTGGATTCTCCGGCTGATCTTACCAGCTCCGGATACAGGGCTTCCTCCCTGAATTCCCGGGGTGTGGAGAGCATATAGAAGACCGCCAGGGGGTGATCCGCACTATCCGTCACCATCCTCCGGAATATGTAACTGAAACTGGTCATATCGCTGGAGAAGTAGCGCATCCCCGGTACCGAGGTCTTCTCCGCATTCATGGTATAGATGGTGTTCAGGGTATCAAAGGTGAGTCTGTCTGTGGCAGAGAGTGGCATCCCGGCGCTGTCGAACATGAACAGGCGGGTTTCGAACTTATTTCGATATCCCCTGAAACTGGATTCGATCAGACTATCTTTCAATGTCGCAGAAGCCTTGTCTTCCCGAAATCTTGGCAGATTATCCCGAAGGAAGGTGTTGGGGATCCCGATGGTTGCGATATTGATGAGAAAATCGCTGGAGGGGTCAGTCTGCATGGCCAGCTTTTCTGCCGCGGCTCTGCGGAAACCCCGTTCACGGGTTCGGTTTTCGGTGAAGATGACCAATGTGATCGACATGGAGAAGAAGAGCAGCCAGAAAACGGTCGCCCCTCCTGAAATCCGACTGTCGGCGCGCATTTCCCGCGGTTTGGTCAGCCAGAGGTAGAGTTGAAGCCAAAGGAGCAGTCCCACACCGAAACCCACCAATCGGTTCTCAACAAAAAGCAGGATGAAGGTCAGGCCGACGGCTGCGGAGAGCAGCGCCTTAACGGGTACCGTGAGTCGGAGCGGACCGGTCATAAAGGCATAAACCAGATGGCTGAGTATGAAATACCCCAGGGAAACACAGCCCATCACAAAGAAGCCAACGGCAGTGTATGCGTCGAGTTTGAAGAAACTGGTGACTTCGTAAGAAATGGCGGAGTCTGCGATCAGGCTTCGGATGGTGTTGCCGGCAGACCAGGTAGCCGCTACAAGGGCTCCGGAAAAGATGATCGACAAAGGCATTCTGATGCGCCTGTCTCGGACTTCCAAGACGGGAGCCTTTCCATGGGTGATGGAACGCACGAAAAGCATGATCCAGGCGAAGAGCAATGCATTGATCAGGACATCACCCAGGGATTTCAGTATGGGACTGGAACCATAGATCACCGGATTAAACAGTTCGTATCTGCGGAAATCAATGGGAATGGGAAAGATATAACTGGCCCCACGAAGTATCAATATGGAACTCACCAGGAAGATGATCGACCTTCGGGTGCCGAAATGCCGATGTACACCTATGGCCACCAGATGCAACCAGAAAAGGATAAAGAGTGTACCGATGAGTCGCAAAATCATGCCCGGCCATCCGCTGGCCGGGTCACCAGCCTCGGGGATGGGTTCGAAGCGATAGAGTACCTTTCCGTCGGTATTCAGGACGGGCAGGCCCCTGAGATCCGCTGTGATCCTGAAATACCGTTCTGCACCCGGGGCACCTGCGAATCCCTTCCGCAGGTAGTCATTCTCGATGAAATAATCCCAACGAACCGGTATCAGGGCACATACCATGGCCCGGCGGCCGCCCACGATCTTTTCCCTGCGGATGCAGTCGAAATAACCATTGGAGAGTTTTACCAGACCCGCACCAGCTGGGGCAAGGGCAAGACTGTCATTGGGAATCGATTGCTGGGTATTCCATCCAACGAGTTTTCTGGATCCGTCGGCCCGGACATCATAAAGGAAAACTCCGAATGTCCGGCTTGTGAGATCAAGTACATCCTGCTCCGTTTCCGCATCCCTCAGAAATCGGCCGATGCGTGCGGTATCCTCCAGCAGGGAGGCGAGGTCCTTTTCTGAAAGTTCGATGTGTCGCTGCAATAACCGGCGAACACCCTGTGGTGAGTTATTGAAGGACAAATAGTTGCTGAATACGAACGACAAAGTGAACAGCCATGCCGATATGATCAGCAGATAGGCATGCCTGTATATGGTATCTGAAATGAATTTTTTCAATGGGAGACGGCCCTTTGGCCCTGAAGTTCGGGAAAATTACGGTAACGGTGATGTGTGAACTGTTCAGGTCTGGTTGCCGGTCTTTATCCGATTCCAGATGGCATCCATGTCCTCAAGGCTCATATCAGCCAGGGATCTGCCATCGTCATTGGCCAGGCGTTCCATTTTAGTAAACCTGTCCATGAATTTACGGTTGGTTCTTTCCAGTGCCATTTCAGCATCAATGCCGATGAATCGGCTGTAATTGACCAGCGAGAACAGCAGGTCTCCGAATTCCTCTTCGACATGCGCACGTGCAGACTCGTATTCAGGCGCCTGGGCATCCAGGGATCCTGCATGGTCAAGGGCCGACATCAGTTCACCTTCCTCCTCCTTGACCTTATCCCATACCTGCCCGCGGTGCTCCCATTCGAAGCCGACCTGTTTGGCTTTTTCCTGAAGACGCATGGCCTTGACCAGCGCAGGGAGGGCCTTGGGAACACCTGACAGGACAGAGGTCTTTCCCTCTTTCATCTTCAGCTTCTCCCAGTTCCGTTTGACGTCTTCTTCATTGTTGACCTTTACGTCTCCGTAGATGTGAGGGTGACGATGAATGAGTTTTTCGCAGATGCCGTTGAGGACTTCTGTCAACGTGAACCGGCCTGCCTCACTGCCGATCTTTGCATAAAATACTATATGTAGCATCAGGTCTCCCAGTTCCTCACGGATCCCTTTCCAATCACCCTCAAGGATCGCATCAGCGAGTTCATAGGTCTCTTCAATGGTATGATGCCGGAGGCTGTCCACGGTCTGCTTTCGGTCCCACGGACATTTTTCCCGCAATTCATCCATGATGGAAACCAGTCTGAGGAATGCGCTTTCGGGGCTGTGATCCTGATTCGTCATAACGTTGATGGATAACCGAAGATGAGTTCAGTTCATGTTTGACTGAACGGTTAGTGTTCCTCAAAAGTAAAGGCTCGAACCGAGATGTGAAAATGAAAACGACAGGGCGCTATGTTTTCCGGACATATACCAGGCTTCCACCTTTAATGATATTTATTAGTTTGCGGTTTACATCAGGCGGGGTCATGAAACATCCCCTTGAATAGGCCACGGGGGCTTTGTAATTATGGAACACGATGGCGCGTTGACGGGCTTTATCATTCACGCCATGTTCCAATCCATCTATCCGCATGGCGTATCCGAATCGTCCGTTATAGGATTCACCGGTCCGAAAAGCGCCGATGCATGACTGCTCGGTGGCGGGCTGATTGCTGAAGTTGGAGGCGAAGATCTTCCCGCTTTTCATTGCATGACTGACCCGGGAGCGCAGGATGACAGACTTTTGTTTCATGTCCACCACAAAAAGACGTTCCGAGAACAGGGATCGGTCATAGTCGATGATGACCACGTGCCGTTTTGCGGGCACTCGAAATTCAAGCGCGGCAGCTTCTGCCAGTGCGATGACTTCCGCTTCGGAGGGGGATGCATCGCGGTTCCTGGTGGATGATTTAACGGATATTTTCTTTGGACTTCGCGTGACTTCCGGGCGGGTACATGCCGCAGACCAGCAAAGGCTGACGGATATCAGCAGGATGGAGTAAAGTTGTTTGTACATGGTGTTTAGGTTGGATGCAATGTTATACAATCAGCGCCAAACAAACTGTTAAAAATGAAAGACCCGCCAACCGGGTTAGGGTGGCGGGCCTTGAAAAATTATGAGCGCATTCGATCAGAAGTTGATCTCCATGCTGTTCTTGCCGATGTTGATGTTGCGGGCCTGTCCGGAGATCTCGACGGATACGCCGTTGATGATGAAGCGATAAGCTTGTGCATTGGCATTGGTACTGGCCTTGCTTCTCCCGATCTGTCCGATCGGCGCGGGTGCATTGGTTTCTCCATCTTCGGATACCGCTGCCGTCTTGGCCTTACGTCCGCGCTTGGAGCCCGAACCGAAGGACATCCCGGCATCCCGGAATTTCTTTTTATAGTTATTCACGGAAGCGACAGTCACGCCGAACTTTTCCGCGATCTCTTCTGGCTTTATGCCTTCCTGGAGCATGGTCTTGATCTGCTCCATATCTTCAGCTGATACTTTTTTTCTGGCCATTGGCTGGTTTATATCTGCAAAAATAAATAAAAATATCAGTACCGGCATATAATTCCGCCACATTCAGCATTGCTGCACTGATCGGTAGCCATTCATACCATCATCACTTATGATTTTCATCAGTTAGCGGGTGGGCGGCATTGGGGTTCGTACCTTTACGATAACCTAAACACACCGACACACATGAAAGCCAAGGACAGGATCATCATCGTCACCGGGGCTGGTAGCGGCATTGGCCGGGCGCTCACCCTGAACCTGTTGAGCAGGGGTGCCACCGTGGTAGCGATCGACCGGAATGACATTTCACTGGATGAGACCCGGGCCATGGCCGCTGCCGGGGCAGACAGACTGCTGACGCGCACGGTGGACATCACCGATCGTCAGGCGGTAGTGGCCCTGCGGACCGAGTTAATGACGAAGATGGGCGGTGTGGACGGCATCATCAATAATGCGGGTATCATCCAGCCTTTCGTGCCGGTGTCGATGCTCGACGATGCCGTCATCGAGCGTGTGATGCAGGTGAATTTCTATGGAACCCTGCACATGGTCAGAACCTTTCTCCCTCATCTGTTGACCCGGCCTGAGGCGCATATCGTCAATGTGTCAAGCATGGGCGGCTTCCTGCCAGTCCCCGGGCAAACCATATACGGGGCTTCGAAGGCGGCGGTGAAGCTATTCACCGAGGGCCTTCACGCCGAGCTGTCCGATTCTACCGTTCGGGTGACATTGGTACTACCGGGAGCGGTAGATACCAACATCACCCGGAATTCAGGCATCGAGATGCCCAAGACGGATACATCCGCTCCGGCTATGCCAATGCTCTCAGCCGACAAGGCCGCCGGGATGATCGTCGATGCCATGGAGGCGAACCGGTATCGAGTGCTGGTGGGACAAGATGCGCGATTCATGGATTTTATCTATCGACTGCATCCGGAGCGTGCCGCACGTTATATCCGGGAGAAATTGAAGGGTCTGTTGGCAAAATCCTGATGTATTCGGTTTGATCGATGACACCATCAGCAGCAATGCTTGTTTTTTTTATCGTAGTTTCAGGTAAAGACCTGATACGATGTCGACATATCACGATGATGCACGGTATGATTTTCGCGACCGAGTGACAGCCTTCGGGGTGGTCGCCCGCCCGCTTCTTTTCGTTACATTTTTTACAGCGCTAGTGTTCGGGGGGAACGCACAACCCAATGCCTCAGATTATTTCCCACATAAGGGCAAGCTGATCATTATTGGCGGAGGAACGATGCCTGACACCCTGTTCCAGCTATTTGCGAAATACATCGGAGGGAAGGATCAGGCCGTGGCTGTCATACCCACAGCGACGGGTGATGATGCATATATCGCAGCGGGCGGACATTTGAAGAAGTTCAGTGAGCGTGGCTTCACCAACCTGCAAACGATCCATACCCGCGAGCGGAAACGGGCAGATGACAAGGCCTTCTTGGAATCTCTCAAAGGAGCCAACGGGCTCTTTTTCGGTGGAGGCGACCAGCAAAAGCTGGCCGATGCGTACGCGGACACTCGTTTGCATGCGGAAATGAGGACCCTGCTCGATCGTGGCGGTGTGATCATGGGGACCTCTGCCGGTGCCTCTATTATGGGCTCCCTGCTGATGGGCGGGGATCACCGGGCAAGCCCGCAGAAACCCGTTACGCTGCCCGCGGGACTTGGCTTCATGCAACATACCGCCATTGATCAGCATGTATTGGTACGAAACCGACAGTTCGATCTGCTGCCGGTGATGAAGTCGGATACAACCCTGCTGGGGATCGCAATCGACGAATCCACGGCCGCGGTCGTGGAGGGAGATATCTTGTCTGTTGCCGGAGATTCATATGTATTGATTTACGACCGGGTGGATTGGAACCGCCAGGAAACAACGTGGGGGGCAGTTTACAGGCCGTTCATCATGCTGAGGCAAGGGCAGCGATATGATCTTGGAAAACATGAATTACTGAAATAAATATAAATTGATTTTTTCAACCGTAATGAATTTGTATGATACAATGGAACTCGAATGAGGTACCGGAACCACCATACATCGCCTCCATATTCAATTATTTTTTGTCAGACGATCTGGAAGGCTATCAGGCATACGATGAACTGACCCTTGAACTGGCGAAGCAGATGCCGGGATTCCTCGGATATGAAAGTTTCAAGCATGATGGACGAGGTTCGTTCATCAGTTATTGGAGAGATATGGACGCGATCAGATCATGGGCCGTACATACGGATCACATCGAAGCAAAAAAGAGAGGGAAATCGCATTGGTATCGATATTATCACAGTGCGATTGCGGAAGTGACGTCGATGCATATGCACAGAATATAACATTTGGATTGAAATGAATGCTTATCAGATTTGCCTGCCATCCTTCAGGATAACGGCAATTTTGTTTGACGTACTTTTACGCCATGCAGTTAACCTCTTTTTCAATCGCTGATGCGCTCTCTCATTTACAGATCAAAGCCTTGAATACTATGCAAGAGGCCTCTTTGGAGGTCAATGCATCACATAACGACGTTGTTTTACTGGCAGATACCGGCTCCGGAAAGACCCTGGCTTTTTTACTTCCTATTGCGCAATTACTGAATAAAACCCAACCCGTTTGTCAGGCATTGATCGTAGTCTCCACCCGTGAACTGGCTTTGCAGATTGAACAGGTGTTCAGGAACATGGGCACCGGGTTCAAGATCAC
>CAJBZC010000441.1 GCA_903959965.1 uncultured bacterium | reverse complement strand
GCAAATGATCCGCTCAAACTGAGTACCATCGCCCGTCATTATATCGCCGGACAACTGCATTGCCTGCCGCATATCATGCCCATGTTCGCCCCGACTCTCAACAGCTACAAACGTCTGGTAGAGGGCGCCTGGGCCCCTACAACACTCACCTGGGGCATCGACAACCGCACCGTGGCATTAAGGGTGCTGAACGGAGGCGCGTCTTCCGCCCGTGTGGAAACCCGGGTGATCGGAGCGGATGTGAATCCATATCTCGCCATGGCCGCGTCCCTGGCAGCCGGAATGTATGGCATCCGCCATCGTCTGGATCCAGGTGAACCCGTTAACGGGAACGGATACCTGGCGACGGGCAAGGAAAAACTGCCATCGACACTACAGGAAGCCGCCGCCCGCATGAAACAGTCTGATATCGCCCGGGAACTCTTCGGAGATACCTTTACGGATCATTTCGTGATGACACGCGAATGGGAATGGCGTCAACACCTGAAGTCGGTGACCGACTGGGAATACCGCAGATACTTCGAGATCATATAAATAGATATAACTAACGTACACGTACAAACGAAATCATGATACTACAATACAATTTCCCGACAACGATCCGGTTCGGAGCCGGCACCAGCGAGGAGCTGGGGGATTATCTGGTGAAACAAGGGCTGAGTCGCCCGCTCGTCGTGACCGACCCCGTCGTGGCCGGTCTTCCTTTTTTCAAGCGATTGATGGAGGGGCTTGATGTGAAGGGACTAGCGGTGACGGTGTTCCATGACATGCACAAGAATCCCGTCAAATCAGATGTGTACAAAGGAACAGATGCCTTCGACGAGGGCAAATGTGATAGTGTAGTAGGCATCGGCGGCGGCGCCGCGATGGATGTGGCCCGGGCGATCGTGTTGCGGGTCCATCACCGGGAAGACCTGTTCAAGTACGATGATCTCATCGGAGGAGATGTATATGTCACCGGCGAGGTGCCGCATTTCGTTACGATCCCAACCACAGCGGGCACCGGAAGCGAAGTAGGCCGAAGTGCGATCATCGCGGATGATGAAACCCACCGCAAACGGATCCTCTTTTCCCCGAAACTGCTGGCCCGCATCGTCTTCGCCGACCCCCTATTGACCATGGACCTCCCGGCGGCCGTAACAGCCGCCACGGGGATGGATGCGCTGACACACAACATGGAAGCTTATATCGCAAAGATGTCGCACCCGATGTGCGAGGGCATTGCGCTGGAAGGCATGAGCCTCATCCTCCGCTCGATCGAAACAGCCGTGAAAGCCCCGACCGTTGAGGCCCGCAGCCGCATGATGATGGGATCCCTGATGGGAGCCGTCGCTTTCCAGAAAGGACTCGGCGTCGTGCACTCCCTCGCTCATCCCCTCTCGTCGTTGCTCGACACACATCACGGACTCGCCAATGCAGTGAATCTGCCATATGGAATGCGTTTCAATATTGCAGGATCTGAGGAAAAATTCCGCCAAATGGCCCGTAAATGGGAGATCCCGGAGGAGACAGGTGAAGCATTGGTGTCTCGCTTGTTCGAATTGAACGAACGCATCGGCATCCCCTGCCGGTTGCGTGAGATCGGTGTACTGGAAGAGCATCTCGATCCGCTGGCAGACCTCGCCATCGATGACTTTGCCCATCCCAACAACCCCAAACCCGTTTCACGTGCAGACTTCAGGGCTTTGTATGCCGAAGCCTGGTAATGAACATGAAATTAAATATGAAGCGGATCGGCATCACCTTCACGCAGACAAACCTCAAAAACTATCCGGCCTGGTTCCGGCCCGCGGATCTGGGAGATGATATCATTCTGGTAGAACTTTCATACCTGAATCCGGATGAAGCATTGCTGGCATCCTGCGACGGTTTCGTGCTGACCGGCGGCATCGATATGGATCCTGTCTTCTACGAAGGGGCGTTGGATTATCCAAACCGACCCAATGATTTCTGTCCGGAACGGGATATATTCGAAACCAACGTTTACGCTTACGCGAAAAAACACAAACTCCCCATACTCGCCATTTGCCTGGGAATGCAAGTGGTCAACGTTGCTGAAGGTGGTAATATGATACAGGATATGGGTGACGAAGGAAATGCCGTTCACAGGAAAATAGGAGATACTGACAAGCGACACGATATCATCATCACGGCCGGTTCGATCTTACAAGGGATCACCGGATGCCTGTCAGGTAAGGTCAACAGTGCCCATCACCAGGCAATCGACATCGGACATCTGCCGCCATCCCTGCAGATCTCAGCCCTGTCTGATGATGGTATTCCGGAAGCGCTGGAATATACGCCGGGACAGGATCTTGGATTCATGCTCGGGGTGCAGTGGCATCCCGAAAGGATGATCGACCGGGAGATAAATCCGCTCTCATTTCAGATCAGAAAAAGATTTCTTGATATTATCAGGACAAAAAAATAAATATGATGCAGATCATCGATCCCGCCACAGGCGCAGCCGTCCGCGAAGTGGAAACGGATACGCAGGCATCTCTCGAAGGTAAAATACAGACATTGCGCGAGGCACAGTCGGCATGGGATGCTATCCCATTGAAAGAAAGACTGATCGTCATTGAACGCTTTCATGTACTACTGGCGGAAGAGATCGAAACTTTATCGGCCGACCTCACCCTGGAAGTAGGCAAGCCGCTGCAGCAGTCACGCAACGAAGTGAATGGCGCCAGGACCCGCGTGGCCTGGATGATCCGAAACGCGGATAGATATCTAGCAGATGAAGTCATGTCAGACGAAGGCGGCATGGAGGAACGCATCCGGTACGAACCGCTTGGCGTGATCTGTAATATCTCCGCCTGGAACTACCCGTGGCTGGTGGGTGTAAATGTTGTTGTTCCGGCCCTGTTGGCAGGGAATGCAGTCATGTACAAACCATCGGAATTCGCGACACTAACGGGCATGCATATGCGCAGATTGCTCATCTCCGCAGGACTTCCAGCGGAATTGATGCAAACCGCCATAGGTGCAGGAGATATCGGCGAGCAGTTGTTGCATATGCCATTTGACGGCTATTTCTTCACCGGTTCTTATCGCACTGGCCGTCATATCTACGAGACAGTAGCATCCCGGATGGTCGTATGTCAGCTGGAGCTTGGGGGCAAGGACCCGCTCTACGTGGCGGATGACGTGGCAGATATCGAATCCGTGGCAGCCGGTACTGCAGACGGCGCGTTCTACAACAACGGGCAAAGCTGCTGTGCCGTGGAACGCATTTATGTACACGAGAAGATATATGATGATTACGTCAATGCCTTTGTGAAAGAAGTGAGATCCTGGAAACAGGGTAATCCTACGGAAGAAGGCGTTTACCTGGGTCCCCTGACCAGATCCGCCAACATCGACTTGCTGGAGGCTCAGATCAAGGATGCACTTTCAAAGGGAGCAACCCTGCTAACCGGCGGACATCGCATGGATGGGCCCGGGAATTTCTTTGCGCCGGCCGTGTTGACCGGTGTGGATCATACGATGGACCTCATGCGGGAGGAGTCTTTCGGGCCGGTCATTGGCATCATGAAGGTGAAGGATGACGAGGAAGCCATCCGACTGATGAATGACACTGATTACGGTCTTACCGCAGCGGTGTACACCTCAGACCTGGCGCGCGGGGAGCGCATACTGGCGCGTATAGACAGTGGATCTGGATATATCAACTGCTGCGACCGTGTGAGTGCCGCATTGCCCTGGAGCGGACGAAAGCATTCCGGATTTGGCGCCACATTATCTCACCAGGGGCTGAGGGCGTTTACGAAGACAAAGAGTATGCATGTGCGAAAGGGATGATCGATACTGAAACTGCATCAGTACCTCCTTTTCATGAATTGACTTTAATGTACAACTTCATTGGTTCACTTTTGCCTGTCAGATACCTTTTTCTTAACCTAAAAGGGCAGGCCCAGTGATACACATTATCGTAAGTTGAAGCTGATGGCATTGCTGAAATCACTGGGTGATCATTTTAAATTCGTCTGTTCGAAAAGGGATGGCAGGTAACCCTTCCTGATTGTAAAGATTACCATCAGGATTAGATTCCCATGCATACCTGACAGCCACTGGACTGTTTACTTTTGGGGAATTCACCCAAACTGAATCTCCAACTATGCGTGCATCCGCCCAATGAAAAACGTGATCAGGACCGGCTACGGAGAAGCCCTTTAAATAAGTCTCGTCTTTTATTTTCAACCCTAGGCCAACCGAAGTAAATCCAATGCAAATTTGGTTACCGACAATCCTGTATCCATTATACATCGGACCTGAATGTGTTATATTTTCTCCATAAGCAACTTTTCTGGCGGACAAATACAAGCGCCTTCCGACATCCAGCTTATTGCGGGGATGTATATCCAGCGGATCGCCGATATCAATTGCGGTTGCCATACCGGTGCCCGGCAAACGGAGAGTCATCTTCTGGGCTTCCCGTAGTTCAGCCACCTGATCATCAACTGGCGTCAATTTCTTATTCTTATGATTAGCCAGTTGTACATACAAAAATGGCATGTACCCCTGCCCCCAACGCATTCTCCAATCATCAATCAACATCGGAAACAAAGTTCGATATTGAAAAGCCTTAGATGCATTTCCCTCTCCCTGATACCAAATTATACCTTTGATAGCATAGGGAATGATGGGGGCAATTCTGGCATTGAACTGAACACTGTATTGATTGTAATAACCTTGGTTCCCGGGAATGGAAGGTTCAATTATCCCGCTCGCCTTCCATTGATTAGAAAGTAGAAGCCGTTCGCCTTTTTCTGAAACAATCAAGGGTTCTGAAGCGGCTGATCCGATCATTCCGGTTCCCCAGATTTCGTATAAACGAACCGCCAGAACATTGCGGCCCTGCTTCAACAAAGACTTAGGGATCTTGATGTGTTGTATTTGCTCTGTATCAGCGATATCTGCGAACTTAGTGCCATTCAAATACAAAGTCACCTTTTTCCCGCGAAGGAATAATTCGAGAGAGAAGTTATTCCCCTTGACATGATCGATCTCGAAATGATTCCGAAACCATGTGACGCCCCAGAACCAGGGCAGGCCAATTTTTTCATTGCTCACCGGATATGTAACATCTTTCCACCCCTCTTCTTTGAATAGCGGCTGATGTACTCCTAGTTTCAACCCTTCCTGACAAAGATCTGCCAGGCTGTCTCGATGTGCATCGTTCCAATTACTTTTTTGAACGACCTGAAGCCAATCGTCAGGATTCTTATGCTGGCTTCGAACGAGTTCTCTGTAATCAGGATGTTGCAGCAGACTTTCCGCGCTCATCCAGGCATGAGCACTGGTTGCCCCCCAGGAAGAGGAAATGATCCCGACGGCCACATTTTTATGTTTATGAAGATCTCGTGCGAAGAAATATGCCACCGCAGAAAGGTGCTTGACTGATTCGGGTGTTACTAATTTCCATTCGGCCGGCTCAGTATCGGCCAATGGTACCACTGATGTTTTATGCGGAACCGTAAAATATCTGATGTCAGGATGTTGGGCTGCGTTGATTTCCTCTTGTGTGTTGTTCCCCACTCCCATGCCAACCGACCATTCCATATTTGACTGCCCGGATGCCAGCCAGACCTCACCGACCATGACATCCGTCAATCGGATCGTATCTCCGGTCATTACCTTTAACTCATGAGGACCTCCATAATCCAATGGTGGCAGCTTGACGATCCACTTGCCATCAGGACCACTTTTGGCCATGGCTGAATATCCTGCCATTTCAACCTTCACCATCATACCTGGAGATGTCCAGCCCCATATAGGAACATGAATACCCTGTTGAATAACCATTCGATCACCGAATACGGATGCCAGTTTGATTCGCTGTGCATTAACGCAACTTAAGAGAAACCATGAGAACACAAACAGACTTGACTTTTTCATTTGGCGTAATTGCTTAAATATTTAAAGTATTAACCAAGTAGTTAAACGGAAATCAATCAAAGTGAAATGAGAAATTCAATTGATCAGACAAAATCAGCATACAAACACCAAAGATGCTTTGAAGATAAAAGCACAACAGCCAGGTCTTGATAAAAAATGCATATGCCATGTTTCTCAATTACTTCAAATGTAGATTCAGCAATACATCATCATCCGCCACTGTCTTCGACGGAAGTCCTGACGGAACCAGACTAGACACATGACGAGATAATTGTTCTGCAAGCCTCTTTCTGATGGATGGATACGTTTCAGCCAGATTTTTTCGTTCCCCTTCTGGCGTCCGCATATCAAACAGATAATACTTGTCTGGTACGGTGAATATTAATTTCCAGTCCCCGGAACGAATTGAAGCCTGGCTCCTGAAGCGCCAAAAAAGGGATGAATGAGGTTCGCCTTGTTGAACCCCGGAAATGTAAGGCAGAAGGTCCGTCCCATCAAGCTTCCAACTTTGATCGACCATTCCTCCGCCTGCGGCCACTGCAGTCGGCAGGATGTCAAGGGAGATCACAGGGTGCTTGAAAACCCTGCCGGGCCTGATGCGATCAGGCCAGGAAATGATGAACGGAAGGCGTATGCCCCCATCTGTCAACATGCCCTTTTCTCCGACGAATGGTTCATTCAAAGAACCGTCCCACATGCCTTTTTTTAGCGGAGCGCCATTGTCACTCGTAAAGATGATCAGTGTGTTCCGGTCGAGGCCGAGCGTTTGCAGTAAAAGCCGGATACGCCCAACCCCCTCATCGACAGACTTGATCATTGACAGACCTTTTAACCTGATGCTGTCCGTAATTT
>CAJBZC010000440.1 GCA_903959965.1 uncultured bacterium | reverse complement strand
GTATTCCCTTTCAAAGTCTGCTCGGGCAGTCGGGAACTGCCGAGAACGCCTATCGGTATTCGATCCGTAAAAAGGCCTCCGGTGAAAAAGGAGCGGTGGTATCTGCACACCCCCTGGCGACGCTTGCCGGACTGGACATCCTGAAGAAGGGCGGTAACGCGATTGATGCCTCCATCGCCGTGCAACTGGCCCTGGCGGTCGTTTATCCCGGTGCCGGCAACCTGGGCGGTGGCGGATTTCTGGTCGCCAGTCTGGCAGACGGAAATACGCTGGCGATCGACTATCGAGAGAAAGCCCCGGCGGCAGCGTATCGCGACATGTACCTCGACAGTGCCGGCAATCCACGAACAGATCGGAGCCAGAACGGCCATCTGGCGGGTGGTGTACCGGGTACCATCGCCGGTCTATTTGCTTCTCACAAGCATGGGAAACTTCCATTTGCTGACCTGATCGCTCCGGCCATTGAGTTGGCGGAAAAGGGATTTGCTGTCACCGCTGCGGAAGCTTCTTCGCTGAATAATCACAAAGCATCCTTTGTGAAGCATAGCACCCGTCCCACTGCGTTGGTAAAAAGTAACCCGTGGAAGGCCGGAGACACCCTGCTTCAGCCGGAACTGGCAGCTACGCTGAAACGCATCGGGGACGGTGGTCAGAAAGGTTTTTATGAAGGAGAAACCGCCAGGTTCATCGTCGAGGAGATGCAACGGGGCAGCGGACTGATCAGTTACGAAGATCTCCGAAACTATCAGGCCCGGGTACGGACAGCCATCCGGTTCCCTTACAAGGGCTACGAGATCCTTTCCATGCCCCTGCCCAGCAGCGGCGGCATCATCATCCGTCAGGCCCTCGGGATGATGGAAGAGAGGAACCTGCCTTCCCTCGGATTTCATACCCCCGCCAGCGTGCAGTTGATGACAGAAGTGGAGCGGAGAGCGTATGCTGATCGTGCGGAATTCATGGGGGATGTGGATTTTGTGAAAGTGCCGGTGAAAAAACTCATGAGTGAGGAATATATCAACCAGCGCATGGCGGATTACAAACCGGGTGTAGCCGGCAAGAGTTCCGTGACAGGTCCAGGGAGCATCAACCCGGAAAGTGAGGAAACCACGCATCTGTCGGTGGCCGATCAGTGGGGGAATGCCGTAGCCGTGACGACGACCCTCAACGGAGGATATGGATCACATACTGTCATCGGCGGCGCCGGCTTTTTGCTGAACAATGAAATGGACGATTTCAGTGTGAAGCCGGGTGTTCCCAACATGTACGGCGCCCTCGGGACGGAAGCGAACGCCATCGCCCCGGGCAAGCGCATGCTGAGTTCGATGACGCCGACGATCGTACTGAAAGACAAAAAGCCCTATCTCGTGATCGGGACGCCGGGCGGAACCACCATTCCGACCTCGGTATTGCAGACCATCGTGAACATCCTGGATTTTGGCTTATCCATCGAGGATGCCGTCAACAAACCTAAGTTTCACCACCAGTGGCAGCCCGATGTGATCGCCATCGAAAATGGATTTCCGGAATCCGTGGCCAATGCCCTGAAGGATATGGGTTACACCCTGGCGAAAAGAGGACAGATCGGTCGGACCGAAGTGATCCGGATCGACAGAAAAGGGCGTAGGAAGCTTTCATTTGAGGCTGTAGGAGACATCCGGGGAGATGATCACGCGGAGGCCTATTGATCCTCTCGGTACAGATCGGGGACTGGTGATTTCAAAACATAAGCGTGGGACCGTCCATTCGGTTGATGGATGATCTGATTACCTTACAGGGTTTCGACTTTAACGGTGTCTTTTGGGGGATATGGCGTAATTTCACGCATCAATCCACCTCTTGCTGAGAAAAGTCCTGAACATAACGGGCATCGTACTGGCATCGATCGTGGCGTTCATGCTCGCGATGGTGCTGATCGTTCGATTGGATCCCGTTCAGCAGCGGCTGGTCAGGGTGGCGACAGACCGGCTTTCCTCCATGCTAAAGACAGAAGTAAGTGTACGTCACGTCAGCGTATCTTTCTTCAACCGCATCGAACTCGAAGGCGCGCTGGTAAGGGATCGCAGTCGGGATACGCTGATGTATGTGGGAGGTCTGCGCATCTCCCTGACAGACTGGTTCTTTCTGAAAGATGAAACCGATGTCAGTTATGTCGGACTCAGGGATGTCATCGTCAAGACCGGCAGGACCGACTCCATCTGGAATTACCACTTTATCATTGATGCATTTTCTTCTACCCCGAAAAAAAAGGACTCTACCCGGAAAAATGCACCGATCCGACTGCAACGGCTGGAGATCGACCGGATCAGGTATGTGGAGCGCGACGACTGGTACGGTCGCACCATGACCGTGCGCCTCAAACATTTCGACCTGGATGCAGACGAGATCAACCTGGAACGAAAGAAGATCTTCGTGCATGAGCTCGAGCTGAAAGATCCTTACTTTTCGATCTACGATTACCCCGGCAATCGCCCGCCGAGACCCCGAAAGAAAAAGCGCCCTCCTCCCCCGGATTCGCCGGGATTGCAATGGAATACGGACGACTGGGATATTCTCGTGCATAACATCAAACTGTCGAATGGTACTTTCCTCAACGATGTCAAAACAGAACGGGCTGTTTATCTTTTTTTTGATGGCCTGCACTATGCATTTTCATCGATCAACGCGGATTTGACGGATATCAGCTGGCAGAGGGATACGATTTCGGGGCATATGAATTTCTCAACCCGGGAGCGCAGCGGGCTGGAGGTGAAATACATGGATGCAGATCTCAAGATGCATCCACGGGCGATGGAGTTCAGTAATCTGGATATTGTGACGCCTTTCAGTCGACTCGGAAATTCGTTTGTGTTACGATACGATGAGTTTCTGAAGGACATGAACGACTTCAACGAGAGCGTCACCATGGAAGGCCGATTTGTGAACTCCACGGTGGATTCCCGCGACATTGTATATTTTGCCCCCCAACTAAAGGGGCTTGACAGGGCCGTTCGTTTGAACGGGTTTGTTTCCGGCCATCTGACCGATCTTTATGCATCTGATATTCTTATGGAATATGGTCAGGGGGCAAGATTCCGGGGCGATGTGAGGATGCGAGGCCTTCCTGAAACCGATACCACCATCTTTGACGCACGCATCGCAGAGTTCAGTAGCCGATATGAGGATGCCGTAAGTTTTATCCCCGCCCTTGGTAAGCTGTCGAATCCTGATCTCAAAGCCCTCGACTTTGTCAACTATCAGGGAAATTTTGCAGGTACCATATCTGATTTCAAGGTTGGTGGCAGGATCCGTTCAGGACTCGGGGAAGTGAAGACCGAGCTGTACATGACTTTCCCATCGAAGGGGGCATCGACCTATCAGGGATCCGTAGAAAGCATTGAAATGGATCTTGGCCGGCTGATCAAACTGCCGGATCTGGGAAAGGTCACTTTTAACGGTAAGATCAAGGGGGCCGGTTTTGATGCCGCCACCGCCCGGTCGGAATTCCGGGGATTGATAACAGGACTGGAGTATCGTGGATACAGATATCGGGACCTCACTGTATCAGGTGATCTGAAACAACAGGTCTTTTCAGCGGAGGGCAGTGTGGAGGACGAAAACCTGGAGGCCGGGTTTGGCGGACAGATCTCGTTCGATGACAAGGCCCCGGGTTATCGGTTGTCTTTGGATGTCCGGCACAGTAACCTTGGAGCGATGCATCTCACGAAAAGGGGTATCACCCTTGCCGGCCGACTGGAGATCGATCTGGCGGGAAAGACACTGGATGATATGACGGGCGACATCAAAGCGGTGGATCTAGATGTTACAGACGGCAAAAGAAATTACAGGTTCGACAATCTGGCCTTGAAAGCTGCGACCGATACGCAAGGCATACGTACCATTGAGATGGGGAATCGTGACCTTCGTGCGTCCATCTCCGGAGCCTTCAAAGTTTCCAAACTGTCTGACTTTTTCAATGCCTATTTGAGCAAGTATTATCCGATGTATTTCAAGCCGAACGGAGAACTTCCGGCAGATGAATACCTAAAGTTTTCCGCGCGCATCGATAATCTCAGCAGCTATCTTCCGCTGTTCGACGACCGATTCAGCGGACTGGATGACAGTCGATTGGAGGGCAGTATCGACGGTCGTGACCGCAGTTTCAGACTGCATGCTGAGGTGCCGTCTTTCGGCTTCAACAAAATCATGCTCAGCGATCTGCGCATGGATGGCATTGGAGACCTGGATAGCCTCAGAATATTTGCGAATGCGGATCTGGTCACATTCAATGACAGCCTGAAAATCCCGGGCGCCGCCCTTTCCATCCGCTCTTCCCAGGATATTTCGGAAATAAGGTTGAATACTTCCACGGCGCTGACCAATAATTCAGCCCAGTTATCCGTCGCCGTCCAAAATCTTTCTGACGGCGTGCGCATCTCCTTTAACCCTTCTGCGATCGTTGTAAACGACAAGACCTGGAGGATCGACAAAAATGGGCAGATCACCATCAGCCGCTCATTCATTGACGCCAGTGACGTCAGGATCGTCAACGGACAGCAGGAAATACTCATCGCCTCCCTCCCTTCCGCCGTCGGCAGTAGCAATGATCTGCTGGTGACCCTTCGCAAAGTAAACCTGGGAGATCTCCTTCCTTATGTCCTCAGTGAACCCAAGTTGGAGGGGATCACCAGCGGCGACATTACCATAGAGGATCCATATGGGCGCATGAATGTTTACCTCAATGCGCAAACGGAGCAAACCCGTTTCGAAGATGATTCGATCGGCATCACCTCCATCAATGCCAACTGGAACAACCGGGCTCGAAAGGCCACTTTTTTCCTGAATTCTGCGAACGAAGGATACGTGTTCGACATCCGGGGCGTGGCTGATCTGTCTGATTCAGCCAATCCCTCATTGGATGCGGATATCGATGTGGGTATCCTGAGAATGTCGATCCTCCGAAAATACCTTGACATCGTATTCTCAGATATCTACGGGACGGGACAAGGGAAACTTAAACTCTCAGGCGCATTGTCGTCACCCGACATAACAGGCACGGTTACCCTGAAAGATGCGGCAGTCAGGGTGGATTACACGCGTTGTTTGTATCGACTTCAATCTCCTTCCATTCAATTCAGGCCTGGTGTGATTGACTTCGGAACGATCAAACTCCGCGACAGTCTGGGCAATGAAGGGCAGGTCAGCGGAACGCTTACGCACCGTTTTTTTCGTAAAATGGGCTTTAATTTTTCCGCGCAATCCAAGAGGTTATTAC
>CAJBZC010000439.1 GCA_903959965.1 uncultured bacterium | reverse complement strand
CCACCATCCGATTCGGATTTGAGGGATCGAAGACGATCTGATGGATGTCCACATGGCTGGCATAGTTCGGGTCGCTGAAGGTGTTCGATTCGTAGCCGCCGATGAACGTGGTATTGGCTGAGGTGGCGAATCCATCTGTTGAACGGTAGAGGTTCACGCCGCCGACATACATGAGGTTTGGCTGGGTTGGGTGAACGGCGAGACTGAGGTTGTAGCCTCCCTGCGCTTCGAACCAGGTGTCTTCCACCGTTGTGCCGTCATCCACTTTGGCGGTCAGGCCGGCCGATCTGTTGGACCATGTGGCGGGTGCAGTGGACAGGTCGCAACGGAACAGGTCGGCTTCCGCCTGCCCGGCCGAGGCCCGTTGTCCGTTTTCCACGAGCACATGCAACAGGTTCTGGTTGGAAGGTGCGAGCGCGAGTACTATGCGTGCCCATCCTGCATTGTAATACCCGTCGCTACCGATGCTGCTGTTATTATAAGCCTTCCATGCGGCCACAGAGTCTGTCTGTCCGTTGAGGCCGCCGGCGATGCGCGTCCAGGAGCCGGTGTTGCCAGTGGAGGATGTCCAAACACCGGCAGATGCACGATCTGGGTTTCGGCCTGAGATGGCGGCGAAGATTCTGGCACCGGCCTTGTCGATCAAAATATCTGTCGCGCCGCGGTCGGAACTGGTGGAGGTAGGCGTGTTGAAGATGGTGGACCAGGTGTTGCCGCCATCCGTTGAGCGGACGATGCGCTGGTGGATGGCCGCATATACGTGTCCGTTAGAAGGATGGACGGCGAGTCGGTGAACGATGTCGAAATAGGTGAAGGCTATCGGATTATCATCCGCCGTGCTGGCCAGTCGCGACCAGCTCAGTCCATTATCCGTGGACTTGAACAGTCCGTTGCCAATGACAAAGCCAGAAGGAAGGGAGGCAGAGATCCCATCGCTTTCACCCGTACCTGCATACCAGGTATCCTGAAAGCCGGGGCGGGGATCCTGAGCGAAGCAAGACAGACTTCGGACTTCATTGACCGGGTGGACGAAGGCCCACGTGGCCCCGCCATCGGCACTGCGGAAGATGCCGCCGTTGATGCCACCGGCTAGCATGACCCTGTTGGTGGTTCCGTTATAGCGTATATCAAAGGCCACTCCCCGCGTGCGTCCGCCGTTTTGCGTGGGGCCTGCCGCGCTGTAAGTGTTGGCGACCATCGTTCCATTGACCTGAGTGATACCGTCGTCGCCACGGAAGGGCATACGCTTCACCCATTCCATCTCAATATCCCGGATGCCGGCGGGGATACGGCCGGTCTTCGGATCGCGGAGCATCCTCCATTCCCGCTCACGGCGTCGGGGGCCGCCCTCCTGCGGAATGTCATCCTCAGAAAAAATGAAACTCCGGTGCGGCATGCTGAAGGACTTTTCAGCAGTCTTGCGAAATACCAGGATCAATAGGATCGGTACCGTTAAACATGCGATGATATGTCGAATATTCATGATTCGCCGGGATGAGATGGGTGTCTTGTATGATGAAAGTTACAAAAATCGTTCATGTCGGGCCGATTTTAACCAAGCTTCCAAGACCTTCGACCTATCTTTGCATCCCTTCCGTTCAGTGGTTGGACAAAGGCCTCTGACAACGTCTCATGAATCTGCAGACACTTCTCGGGAATTATCAGTCGCACCCACGCACTGCGCGCATCGCAGAGGCGCTTCAACAGACGAACACCCAACGCATCGTCTTGAGGAACCTCACAGGCAGTGCACCGGACTTCATTTTCTCAGCGGTTTATGGTCACAAGGACGCCCTGGGCCTGAACCATGTCATCGTACTGAATGATGCGGAAGAGGCCGCCTATTTTCACAATACGCTGGAAAATCTGATCAGCCCGATCGATCTCTTCTACTTTCCGACATCCTTCAAGAACGACCGGAATTTTAGGCTCCTCAACTCCAGCCATGTGATGCTGCGGACTGAAGCCCTGAATCGTTTTGCCATCCCCGGCAACCGGCGTATCCTGGTCACCTACCCGGAGGCCATGGTCGAAAAGGTCGTAATGCCCAACGACCTGACCGGTAATATCATCGCCATCAAGGTGAATGACACGCTGGATGTGGATGGACTGCTGGAGCGCTTTACCGGACAGGGTTTCAGGCGGACGGATTTTGTGTACGAACCCGGACAGTTCGCCATCCGTGGCGGCATCCTTGATATTTATTCCTTCGGCAATGAGAAGCCTTATCGCATCGAACTCTTCGGCAACGAGGTAGATTCCATCCGGATCTTCGATCCCGAAAGCCAGCTGAGTGAGCGGAAGCTCCTTCAGGTGAACATCATTCCGAATGTCGAAGTGAAGTTCGACAATAGCCGGAAGATCCCGCTGGCGGAATTCCTGCCCCAAAACACAGTCATATGGCTGCGCGACTGGGCCTTCGCCTGCGAACGCTGGCAGGATCTGGAGGCGCGGATCGAAATTTTTATGGAAGGTGCCACACCTTCCACACCGGCTGAAGGCGAGGAGGAATCGGATACCGTTGATCTCACCCTTGCGGATTTCACGTCGGCCGTTGGCATGATCGAGGCCTTCTCCGGGTTTCACCGGGTGTCTTTCGGATATCACAGCGACCTGCCGGATCCTACCCTGTCGGAGGAGTTCAATACTAAAGCACAGCCATCCTTCAACCGTCAGTTCGACCTGCTGATCAAGGACCTTTCCCAGTGGCATGCCAAAAATTTCGGCATCTGGATCTTTGCGGAAAATGCCCGTCAGCTCGAACGACTGCAAAGCATCTTCACCGACCTGGGTGCAGATATCCCCTTCGTGCCCGTGCCCGTTGCCATCCACGAAGGGTTCATAGATGAAGGGATGCGGGTGATCTGTTACACTGATCACCAGGTTTTTCAGCGATATCACAAGTACCGGGTCAAGCAAGCCTACAATAAGAGTAAGGCCCTTACCATACGTGCCCTGCGGGAGTTGCAGCCGGGCGACTACGTCGTGCATATCGACCACGGCGTAGGTGTTTACAGTGGTCTGCAGAAGATCGATACCGGCGGACGCATGCAGGAGGCGGTTCGTATCCTTTACAAGGACAACGACATCCTATATGTAAACATCAACTCCCTCCACAAGATCTCGAAATACACGGGCAAGGAGGGACATGTGCCCAAGGTCAACAAGATCGGTAGCGATGCCTGGCAGAAACTGAAGGATAAGACCAAGATCCGCGTCAAGCAGGTGGCCTTCGATCTGATCAAACTGTACGCCGAGCGAAAGTCTCAGCCCGGCTTTGCCCATACGCCAGACAATTACATGCAGACAGAGCTGGAGGCTTCCTTCATCTACGAGGATACCCCCGACCAGAGCAAGGCCATCGCCGATGTCAAGAAGGACATGGAACTGCCGCATCCGATGGACCGGCTGGTGTGTGGGGATGTTGGATTCGGGAAGACGGAAGTGGCCGTTCGCGCCGCTTTCAAGACCTGCATCGACGGACGCCAGGCGGCGATCCTCGTGCCCACAACGATTCTGGCCTTTCAACACTATAAGACTTTCCGCGACCGCTTGCGCGATTTCCCCGTCACGGTCGATTATGTCAACCGTTTCAAGACGGCCAAGGAGAAAAAGGAGACCCTGAAGAAACTCGAAGAGGGCAAGATCGATATCATCGTGGGCACGCATGCACTGCTGGCGAAGGATGTGAAGTTCAAGGATCTGGGACTGCTGGTGATCGATGAAGAACAGAAATTCGGGGTTGGGCACAAGGAGAAGATGAAGACCCTAAAGACCGAGGTTGACTGTCTTACGCTGACGGCCACGCCGATCCCCCGGACCCTGCAGTTCAGTCTGATGGGTGCACGTGACCTCAGCATCATCAATACGCCCCCACCGAACCGCCAGCCGATCCAGACGGAAGTGCGTGTGTTTCAGGAGGATTTCATCCGGGATGCCATCTACTTCGAAACGGAGCGCGGTGGGCAGGTGTTCTTCATCCATAACCGCATCCAGGGACTATCGGAGATGGCTGCCATCATTCGCGGCTTGTGTCCGGATCTTTCGATCGGTTTCGCCCATGGCCAGCTCGAAGGCCATGAACTGGAGGAAAGGATCCTCGACTTCATCGATCGTAAATATGATGTACTGGTCTGCACCAACATCGTGGAGAGCGGAGTGGACATTCCGAACGTGAACACGATCATCATCAATAATGCGCATCAGTTTGGACTGAGCGATCTGCACCAGCTTCGTGGTCGTGTGGGACGCAGCAACCGTAAGGCCTTTGCATACCTGCTGGCCCCGCCCATCAGTTTGTTGCCGTCAGACTCCCGTAAGCGCCTGCAAACCCTCGAGCAACACAGCGAGCTGGGCAGTGGTTTCCAGATCGCCATGCGCGACCTCGATATCCGTGGTGCGGGCAATATGCTTGGCGGCGAACAGAGCGGTTTCATGGTGGAGATCGGATTTGAAATGTATCAGAAGATCCTCGACGAAGCCATCCGCGAATTGAAACGCTCCGATTTCCGGGAGGTATTCAAAGATGAGATCAGCAAGGAAGACGATTTCGTGCGGGATTGCACCATCGATACAGACCTGGAGATCCTGATACCGGATACCTACGTCGAAAGCATCACCGAACGGTTGGCGCTATATTACCGACTTGACAATACCGCCGATGAGGCTGAACTGGAGGCCTTCCATCAGGAGCTGAGCGATCGTTTTGGTCCGGTGGAGGCGCAGGTGGAAGACTTGTTTACGACCATCCGCTGCCGGCGGATAGGTGTAGCGCTGGGCTTCGAAAGGCTCACGCTCAAGCTGGATACCCTGAGATGTTATTTTGTCTCGAATCCGGATTCGCCTTACTTCCAGTCGCCGGTCTTCCAGTCGATCCTCGACTACTTCCAGCGGCGGTCGAATCGGGGTCGACTGAAGCAGACGGGTAAGCTCTTCCTGCTGGTGGTCGAAGACATTCGAAATATGCAATCTATGTACGAGCTGTTGGCTGATATGCACCGTAACTTACCTGTTTCTGTATCCTGATACGCGTCATTGGAATAGTCAGGAATTTTTTGTAAATTCCTATAGCAAAACCCATCATATGAATTCAACGTCGGAATCTTCGTCACTGACCCGTACGCCCACACAGGATGAGCGAACCCTGGCCATCCTCTCCCATATCCTCTCGATCTTCTTTTGGATTTTTCCGTCGCTGATCATCTATCTCGTGAGAAAGGACGATTCACCCTTCGTCGCAGAGCATGCGCGGGAATCCCTGAACTTCCAGATCACGATGACCTTACTGTCCATTGCGCTGACGATCACGCTGATCGGCATCATCTTCTTGTGGGTCCCTGCGGTCATTGATCTTATCCTGTGCATTGTGGCTTCGATCAAGGCGGGGGAACTGAAGTCTTACCGGTATCCGTTCAGCTGGCGGATTATCAAATGATCTTTCACCCGTAGTACATAACAAAGGGCGCATCTGTCAACAGATGCGCCCTTTGTTATATCGGTAATACCTTGTTTAGAATTCCCGGATCCAGATATTCCGAAAGGCAGTGGGATTACCATGATCTTGCAGGAAGATCGGTTCCTTTTCGCCGTGTTTTTTGTACACCGGAGATCCAATGTATTCCGTACTCCCCCAGAGGGTCTTATTATTTTGTACAAGCACGCCATTGTGCAGTACGGTGATGGTGGCCTGAGATTTCAGACGACCATCATCATAAAAGCGGGGGGCCGTAAAGATGATATCGTAGGTCTGCCATTCGCCGGCGGGGCGGCAGGCGTTGACCAGCGGCGGCAGTTGTTTGTAGATGCTGCCGGCCTGGCCGTTTACGTAGGTTTTGTTGATGTGATTGTCGAGAATCTGGAGTTCATAGCGCTTCATGAAGTAGATGCCGCTGTTGCCTCTGCCCTGGCCTTCACCCTTGATGACGGCGGGCGTTCGAAATTCGACATGC
This sequence comes from uncultured bacterium, assembly GCA_903959965.1. GTDB lineage: Bacteria > Bacteroidota > Bacteroidia > Chitinophagales > Chitinophagaceae > Pollutibacter. The sequence goes on along the minus strand of CAJBZC010000439.1, from coordinate 6,769 downwards.
AATTGACAGTCGCCAAAGCCACGTTTGGTGAGAATGCCTCCGCTGCCGGCCTTGACCACCAGGGCGCCATCTTCAATGGTCCAGGGGGCTGCGGCTCCCTTTTCGGATACCCATTCGGAGAGGTTCTTGCCATCGAACAGGACAATGGCATCGGAGGGTGCATCCTGGGCGGTGCGTCCGGGCGTTACGACCGGGGCGGCGGGTTCCCAGTATTCGCTGAGTTTGGGATCGCCCTTGGAGCGGTTGATCTCTTGGGCCTGCAAGACTGCGAATGGCAGGCAGGCGATAAAAAGGAGTTGGATACGCTTCATATTCAGATTTTTGGCAGTTGATATCCGTTGTGATAGGTGGGTTTGAGGAGTTTGTTGGCCTTGGCGTCGTCGAACCTGCGATTAGCGGCATCCCAGTGGAGCTTCATGCCGCGCTTATAGGCGATGTTGCCCATCTGGCAGACCTCTGCCACCTTGGCGCCAGCCTGGATAGGTGCCGTGAGGATGCTGTTGTTACCGGTCTTGATGGCTTCAATGAAGTTCTTGGTATGATTGGCGAGGCCGTCGTCGGATCGCTTGACCTTTTCATACACTTCCTTGTTGCCTTCGTCGGGGATCACTTCCCAACCCCCGCGATCCAGTACGAGTGTGGCCTGGTTACCGATGTAAGCGATGCCGTGGTCCCGTCCGTAGTTGCCATTGCGGATGGCCTGGGCGTGCTCCCAGAGCATCACGAAGGAACCGAAATCGTACATGGTGGCCAGGGTATCGGGCGTTTCTGCGGCATCATCCGGGTAGGCCATCTTCCCGCCCATGGCTGAAATAGATTTCGGGTCACCGGCATTCATGCCCAGCAGGGCGTAATCGACCAGGTGCACGCCCCAATCGGTCATCAGTCCACCGGCATAATCCCAGAACCAGCGGAAGTTGAAATGGAAGCGATTGGGGTTGAAGGCTCTCTTCTGAGCGGGCCCGAGCCAACGGTCGTAGTCCACGCCGGCGGGTGCGGCGGCGTCGGGTTTGATCGGGATATTCTTCATCCATCCCTGGTAGGCCCAGGTCTTCACCATGCGGATCTTTCCGAGCTTACCGCTTTGCAGGAAGGCGAGGGCTGATTTGAAATGTGCGTTGCTGCGCTGCCACTGGCCGACCTGTACGGCTTTGCCATAGCGTTCCTGTGCGGCCACCATCAGGCGTACTTCTTCGATGGAGTTTCCGGCGGGTTTCTCGACATATATGTGCTTACCGGCCTGGCAGGCTTCGACCATCTGCATACAGTGCCAGTGGTCGGGCGTGCCGATGATGACGGCATCCACATCCTTGTCATCGAGCAGGGCGCGGTGGTCGGCGTACTGTTTCGGCTTCATCTTGTGATCCTTCTCCAGTTGCTCGGCGCGCTTTGCCATTACGGTGGCATCCACATCGCAGATGGCGGTACAGATTGTGTCCGGGTTATTCTTGAGCATCGAGTTGAGGTCGGCCCAGCCCATGCCGTTGATACCGATGGCACCGATGCGGATCTTATCGCCGAAGGCGGCCCGTCCGGATCTGATGAAGAAAGGGGAGGCGAAGCTCTGGCCGATGCCGATGCCGGCCGAGATCATGGCGGTCTGCCGCAGGAAACGGCGTCTGGAATCACTCATATGACAAGGTTTTTTAAGGGGGTTGTTAGACTTCTAATGTAACGATTCCTGCCGACAATTCAATGCCGCCTGCGGATTAGCGAATGAGTTGAAGGGTCCCGTGCCTGTTGATGGCTTTCCCGTCGGCTGTGGAGGCGCTGACTGACCATGTGAACGTTCCGGTCGGCATACGCTTGCCCTGAAAACTGCCGTCCCATCCTTGTCGGTGATCGATGGTCTGGAATACCAGGTTCCCCCAGCGATCATAAATCCTCAGGTATTTGAATTTCAGTCCGATCGGTATGGCCCTCAGGATGTCGTTCCGCCCGTCTCCATTCGGCGTGAAGGCCGTTGGGACATAGATCTCCAGGCCTTGGAACACCCGGATTCTTACGGTATCGGTGGAGCTGCAACCAGCGGGTGAAGATGCCGTGAGTATGTATTCCATGTCCTTGTCGATGGTTGCCGTCGGCTTGGGAAGGGTCGGATCATTTAGGCCGAAGGGAGGAGCCCACTGATAGGTAACGCCTCCGGAGCCTTGAAGCTGGAAGGGTATGCCTGCTGCAATCAGGGTATCATTGCCGGCATTTGCTTTGGTGCCAAATATTCGGATGTTAACCTTGGCCGTGTCCGAAAGACAGCCGTTGGAAGCCCTGCCCTGCAGGCTCACGGTCTGATTGCCCATCGTGCTGAAACTCCGGCTCAGAACGGGTCCGGTACTATCGGTTTCACCGGGAAGCCGCCAGATCCATTTGGTGATCGAGGGTAAAGCACCTGATGAGACGCCGGTGAGCTGGATGGACTGACCGGTACATATATCTTGCAGACCTGTTATGTTGACAGAGGGCTTGGGGAAGACTTCGATTTGCTGGGTGACGGGAGCTGAAATGCAGCCTTCCTTTGTTTGCACTTTCAAGGACACAGGCCAACTCCCTGCCTGAAAGCCTGCGGGTATGACCGGCATCCGGTCTTTGGAGGTACTGCCGGCGATTGTCCATTCCCAAAGATTCACGGTGCCATACTCGACGGAAGATGAATCAATCAAGGTTACCGGGCTTCCTGTGCAGAGGGGTACCGGGCTCCAGCGGATCTTTGCGAAGGGGTCTGAGCCTACGATGATCTCATTTCGGAGGGTGTCTGACAGGCAGCCGTCATTCCCCAGAATGTTTAGTTTGATCGTGTATCTGCCTGGAGCTGCGTAGAGATGTGGTGCCGGGTTCTGTACCGATTCTTTTGTACCGTCACCTAGGTCCCAGAACCATTTCACGATTTTGCTGAAAGATCCCGAACTGTCTCTAAACTGTATGGGTTTCCCAAAACAGGTCTCGACACCACTTAGGCTTTTGATCTGCGGATCGAGGGCTGTGCAGAATCGCTGCAGGTTCCTGGCTCCGCCCGTGGAGGCCGTGAATCCCCAGTAGACCATCGGGTCATTGCGGAATACGTCTGCAACAAGATCCACCGTCGTACTGACGCGGTCGATGCCGTCCATTGACGCTTTCAACACCTTGGAGACGGGATCCCATTGTACGCGCAACATGTGCCATTTCCCGTCTTCTATATTATCCTGATTGGCGAGTGCCGTTACCGGTGCTGCCAGACTATTCTGAGTTCCGTGGACGAGATCGCCATTTTTCTGGATCGCGATATGATCGAATAAGGGGTCGTTTGAGTCTGTATTCTGCCAGGTGTCGATTGTCACGCCGACGGAAGGAGAGACCCCCGCGAACCCCAGGCCACCTCCCTGTGTACCGATCTGGGTACTAATGGGTTGGAGTACAAAGGCGATGCCGTCGGCACCCATGGCATCCGTGGATCCAAGAAAGACATTAAAGCGGAAGTCGAAGCTATCCCTCAGGCTGATCTTGTAGATGTTCCACACCGAACCGTTTACACTGTTGAGCTCAGGCGTGAGGGTGTAACAGTTGCAATTATCCTGGGTCGCCGATCCGATCAGATAATAGGGGTTGGCCACCTGTGAAAATGCAGATCTGGTGGTCATTGTCAGCATGATCATCAGCAGCGAAAGTCGATATGCCATTTTTGGAAAAAGCCGGCTCAATGTGGGCATCACTTGTATTTGATGTCATTATGTCTGGCTCCGAGGCTCTCCCGATCAAACAGATCGGTGACCATGGTAATGGTTTTTCCATCCTCCCCCAGTTTGGCCTTTTTGTTCGTATGATCGGTGATCCTGCCCGGGAGATGGAGGATGGTGGTAAAGGTCATGTCTCCCACCATGTTACGGAGCATGTCCGGACTGACTCCCTGATCTGCTGGCATGGCACCTGAGAGGTCACCCATGGCATCGGGTAACGGGTTGTTCCATACAAGTCGACCTTTCTGGAAGGTATAGATGTTTAGTGAGTCTGCAGATGTGCCTGTGGAAGCGGGCACCGTTCGCATGCGCAATGCGCGGTTTAGCGCCTGTACGTCGCGGAATCGGAAGGACATCGTCTGTACTCCTCCATCCTGCTTTTGGCGTTCGACGGCATAGATACCAGGTATCTTGTCTAACTCAGATGAAATTCCGAGCAGGGAGTCGTTCAATCCTGAACCTGACAGTTCCGGAGCATTCCGCAGGCTGTCCGGCAGGAAATTTTTCGCCATCTCCACCATCTCCAGCATTTTGGAGGCATCGATCCGGGTTTCGTAACGACCGCTGCCGTCTGCTTCCAGGAACAATTCTTCCGTGATCCGGAGGCAACCGGACAGGAAAAGAGAGGCCATGGCCAACAGCGTGTACAGATATCTTTTCATCCGGGGATGAAGATACGTCAAAACGGAGTAGGCATGTATGCAAGCTAAGGCTGAAAGTCGCCTCAGACGTCGAGTTTGGCGTACTTGGCGTGGGATTCTATGAATTCCCGGCGCGGGGCCACTTCATCGCCCATCAGCATGCTGAAGATCCGGTCTGCTTCTGCGGCGCTTTCGATGGTGACCCGCTTGAGGGTGCGGCTCTCTGGGTTCATGGTGGTATCCCAGAGCTGAGATGCGTTCATCTCACCCAGCCCCTTGTAACGCTGGACATTGACGGAGTCTTCCTTGCCGCCGCCGATGCGGTCCACCAGGAAGCGTCGCTGTTCCTCGTTCCAGGCGTACTCCTGTTCCTTGCCTTTCTTGACGAGGTAGAGGGGAGGCTGGGCCAGGTAAACATATCCCTGTTCGACCATCTCTTTCATATATCTGAAGAGGAAGGTGAGGATCAGCGTGGCGATGTGGCTGCCGTCGATATCGGCATCCGTCATGATGATGAGCTTGTGATAGCGCAGTTTGGAGAGGTCAAGCGCCTTGGGGTCTTCAGCAGTACCGATCTTGACGCCGAGGGCAGTAAACATGTTCCGGATTTCCTCATTGTCATAGATCCTATGCTCCATGGCCTTCTCCACGTTGAGGATCTTTCCGCGCAGCGGGAGGATCGCCTGGTAGTTCCGGTCGCGGCCCTGCTTGGCAGTACCGCCGGCCGAGTCACCTTCGACCAGGAAGAGCTCGCATTTATTGGGATCTCTTTCTGAACAGTCGGACAGCTTACCGGGGAGACCGCCGCCCGTGAGGACGGTCTTTCGCTGCACCATCTCGCGGGCCTTGCGCGCGGCGGCCCGTGCCTGAGCCGCGAGGATGACCTTGCTGATGATCGACTTCGCTTCGCGCGGGTTCTCTTCCAGATAGATTTCCAGGGCACGTGCTACTGTAACGTCCACGATTCCGCTCACTTCTGAGTTGCCCAGCTTTGTTTTCGTTTGACCTTCGAACTGAGGTTCAGGAACCTTTACGGAGATGATGGCGCTGAGGCCTTCCCGGAAGTCATCGCCTTCTACTTCCACCTTGGATTTTTCAAAGAGGCCTTCCCGCTTTCCATAATGCTGGAACACGCGGGTGATGGCCCGACGGAAGCCGGCCACGTGGGTACCCCCTTCGATGGTGTTGATATTATTAACGTAGGAGAAGATGTGTTCGCTGTAGGAATCATTGTAGTTGATGGCCACTTCCACCGCCACATTGGTTTCCGGATCGTGACCTTCCATGTACACGATATTGGGTATCAGCGAATTGCGCTTGGCGACCTGGTCGAGCATCTCCACGAATTCGGTGATGCCGCCCTCGGAGAAGAATTCCTTCCGGTAGATCTGCTGGCTTTCGTCGAGTTCCCTTTCATCCGAAATGGTGATCCGGATATTGCGGTTCAGGTAGGAGAGTTCCCGCAGGCGGCCTTCGAGGATATCCTTATTATATATGCCTGTGGTGAAGATCTCCATGTCGGGCCAGAAATGCACCGTGGTACCGGTGCGTTCGCTGCTGCCTGTTTCTCGGACGGCATATTGAGGAATGCCCTTGGCGTATTCCTGTTCGAAGGTCTTGCCTTCACGTTCCACGACCACGTGCAGTTTGGTGCTCAGGGCGTTGACGCAACTGACGCCCACGCCGTGCAGACCGCCTGACACCTTATACGTATTCTTATCGAACTTGCCACCCGCATGCAGGACGGTCATGACGACTTCCAGCGCACTGCGTCCTTCCTTGGCGTGGATCCCGGTGGGGATGCCTCGTCCGTCGTCCCTTACGGAGATGGAGTTGTCCTGATGGATGATGACTTCAATATTCTTGCAATAGCCGGCGAGCGCTTCATCGATGGAGTTATCGACCACTTCATAGACCAGGTGATGCAGACCTTTGACCCCGATGTCTCCGATATACATCGCCGGCCGCTTCCGGACGGCTTCCAGGCCTTCAAGTACCTGAATACTGTCGGCACCGTAGCCACCCTTGCCCTGTGTTTGTTCTTCGTTGATCTCAGTTGACATATAGCGTATTCCCCGCCTTTTGATGCGGGAAGTTCAGCGGCAAAGGTACCGAAAATCAGCCATCTCATCTATTTACCTCCGGGATGAGTCTTTCTCTTTTTTCATCAAATTATACACGTTCAGCGGCGGCTACGGCCCGGTCCGGGATGGTACCCGAAAAAGGCGGTACCTTTGCATCATGCTCGAGACGCCGGATCTGATCGCTGAGGCCCTGGGATATCCCGTGATGCTGGAGGAACTCGACCTGTTGCAACAGAAAGGTCGGGACATACCCGGCACCTGGCAGTACACCATCCACCGTTTCCGATCCCGAAAACCCTCCCGGGTGGAGGATACGGGCCTCCTGGTGTACCAT
>CAJBZC010000438.1 GCA_903959965.1 uncultured bacterium | reverse complement strand
TGGGGCTACGCCGCAAGGATGAATTCAAACTCCTGTGGGTACTGGACTTCCCGCTGTTCGAGTACAGTGAAGACGACAATCGTTGGGTAGCGCGTCATCATCCGTTCACATCCCCGAAACCGGATCATATCTCTGTGATGATCGGCAACGATCCGTCCATCACCGATGCATCGAAATATCTCGATCATCCGTATGCGCAGATCAAGGCGAATGCATACGATATGGTTCTCAACGGCAACGAGATCGGTGGTGGTTCGATCCGGATCTTCCAGCGCGAGTTGCAGGAGAAGATGTTCGCTGCCCTGGGGATGAGCGAAGAGGAATCGTTGCATAAGTTCGGCTTCCTGCTGGGGGCCTTTGAATACGGCGCGCCTCCGCATGGCGGCATCGCCTTCGGCTTCGATCGGCTGTGCTCCATCCTGGGAGGCAGTGAAAGCATCCGTGATTTCATTGCGTTCCCTAAGAATAACAGCGGGCGCGATGTGATGCTGGATGCGCCTTCGGCGATCGATGATAAGCAGCTGGATGAGTTGAGTATAAGGTTGAAGTAGGGAATTCGAGCGGGGAATTTGAGCGCAGAGAAAGGAGAAAAGGAGATACGCAGAGGTTACCAATATTTGGTAATTTTATGGAAAGTTGATGATATGGGGCGTAATACATCCATTTCCCTTGGGGAGCATTTTGAAACTTTTGTCGACAGCAAGGTGAATGATGGTCGGTTCAAAAATGCCAGTGAGGTGATAAGAGCCGGACTCCGGTTATTGGAAGAGGAGGAGGCCAAGATGGAGGTGTTGAAAAAGGCCATTCAGGAGGGCATTGATAGCGGAGTCGCGAAGGATTTTGATCCACGGGCACATCTTGCACAACTAAAGTCGGAACAGGCCCGTCGCAATGCCCAATAGTTACCAGCTGACGACCAGGGCGGTTGATGATCTGTCAGACATCTGGAATTACACGGTTGATACCTGGTCGGAAACCCAGGCCGACAGGTATTATCAGATGTTGCTAGGGCATTGTCAGGATATCGCTGATGGTTTGGTGGTCGGTAAGCCGTATGCTGATGTTATCTCCGGTCTGTTAGGCTCAGCTATTGGGCAGCACAATATTTTTTACCACCGCGTTCAGGAAGATCTAATAGAGATCGCGAGGATCCTGCATGGTCGCGTGGATCTACGCAGGCGATTGGGAAAATAGCCCCACGGTCATTGTCATTCCGAGGCCTCCGAGGAATCTTGTATTCGGCTGTTTGATCAATAAGAAAAGGCTTTACCGCAAGGCCGCGAAGGGAAATACCGCTATTCCAGTCCGGGCAATATTTCCCGGAGAAAATACCTCAGTCCGTAAACCCAGCTTCCATCACTGCGTGGAAATGGATCGGTTTCTGCAACAAGAATGATGCGATTGGCTGGTTGAAGATCTTCAGCTACCTGTGAGAAACTTCGTCCGACCGGTTTGGAGAGCGAACGTTTGATTTCGATCTGGTGTATTTTCCCATTTGGGCTGGAAAGGATCAGATCGCTTTCTGCTCCGGCCTGCGTTCTGTAGAAAGAGAGTTGCCAGCGCTCCGGCAGGCATCGGCGTACCTGCTCGATGGCATAGCCTTCCCAGGATGCGCCCACGGAACGATGGCTGATCAGTTGTTCGAGTTGTTCAATGCCAGACAATGCATGAAAAATACCCGAATCCCGGAAATAAAACTTTGGCGACTTGACCAGACGTTTGCCGATGTTTACGTGCATGGGCGGCAGGCGGTGGATCAGAAAACTGCCTTCTAGAATGTCGAGGTATCGGGACAGGGTAGGGGCGGATATCCCTAAGGACCTGCTAATTTCGCTGATATTCAACATGTTCCCATGTACGGTCGTCAGCATGAGCAACGTGCGGCGCATCGCTTCCGGAGCGATTTCATAGCCCAGTATCCGAAGGTCGCGTTCGAGAAAAGTATTCAGGAAATTATTGTGCCAGCGCCAGGCCATGGTAGGATTCGACATCAGCAGAGGATCCGGAAAACCACCCATTAGCCAGTGTTTTTGCATATCCATCTCCGGGGGAAGCTCTCGCAGCGAAAACGGACTGAGCTCCGTGTAGGCGATGCGTCCCGTCAGGCTCTCCGAACTTTCTCGAATTATGCCGGGTGATGCTGATCCCAGGATCAGAAATCTGCCAGGCCGCCGGTGCTCATCCACCAATGCGCGGAGCAAAGGAAAAAGGCGAGGCATGCGCTGAATTTCATCTATCACAACCAGTTTGTCCTGATGAAATCTTAGGAATGTCTCGGCATCATCCAGCTTTTGAAGATCGCTGTCAAGTTCCAGATCCAGCATTAGAGCAGGTCCTTCCCATTTGGCCAGCAGACTTTTGGCGAGCGTAGTCTTTCCCGCCTGACGGGGACCGATGATACCCGCCACCGGAAACCAGGATAAGTTTTCTAGAATGGTTTGGCCTGCTTCACGAATGATCATGAAGGTAAAATTACGAAATTATCCTTGTAAATTGAAAAGGGTGTTTTATAATTTACAAGGATAAATGCATCGTGTCCCCCCAAGACGCGAAGGGAAATACAAGGTTTCTCGCGCTGCCATTCATTTATTTCCCCCCAAACATCATCGCCGCCCCGAACACCGCAAACGCAATCCCCGAATACAGATTTATATCCACTTTCCCGCCATCGGCCACGAACCAGGCGACGATCACCAGCACCGCCATTAGGAAAAAGAACAGGCCGATGATAAATCTAAGGTTGGTATAACGCTCTTGCATACACGTAATTTTTTGATCAGAAGAACAGGAAGTTCAAGGCCAGGGTCAGGATGATCAGCACCAGTCCGAGGGTGGAAGCTTTTTGGTACCAAGCTAATCCCTCGACCTTCGGCTTGTCGGTCAGCGACCAGACCAGGCCACGGAGTTCCTCGTCGGGTTTGGGTTTCGTTACCAGGCTGACGGCGATCGTCACCACCAGGTTCACGATGAAGGAGACAGAGGCCACCGCGAAGGCCTGCGCCATTCCGCTGCCGATCACAAAGGACTCGGAGATCCATCCACCCTTGCCTTCGGCGATGGTGAGACCATGGGTGGCAGCAGCGGCCAGTGTGCCGAGGAGAAGACCGTAGAAAGCGCCGTTGCTGGTGGCCCGCTTCCAGAACATACCGAGGACGAAGGTTGCGAACAGCGGTCCGTTCACGAAACTGAAGACCAGCTGCAGGAAGTCGTTGATGTTATTGAATTGCTGCGCCACATAGGCCGTCACGATCGAGATCAGGATGCCTACCACCGTGATCATTTTGCCAATGATGAGGTAGTGCTTGTCGCTCTTCCCTTTGACGAAATACGCCTGGTAAATATCAAACGTAAAGACCGAATTGAAGGCCGTCACATTCCCGGCCATGCCGCTCATGAAAGAGGCCAGCAACGCGGTGATGCCCACACCCAGCAGTCCCGAAGGATAGTAGTGGGCGAGGAGGGAAGGCAGGGTCATGGTATAGTCGAGTCCGCCATCGGCCGCCGTTGGGATCGAATAGCCCTTCGACTGCAAAGCCGGCGTCATCAGGGCGATGGCCACGAGTCCGGGCAGCACCACGATCAGCGGCATGAACATTTTCGGGATCGCGGCGATGATGGGCGTGCGCTGTGCCTCGTTCATATTGCGCGCGATCATCGC
>CAJBZC010000437.1 GCA_903959965.1 uncultured bacterium | reverse complement strand
TCTGATGGTTCACGTCCGAAAGATGATCCATCCACCCGTCGTTATCCCGTCGAATATGCGCATGTGGGATATAGGTTCCCAAACCAAGCCTGGTGAAATCGGCACCCAGCCTGTCGCTCAAAGTGATCATCGACGCCCAGGTCTTATGGGAGATATCCCAGTGTATGGAAGCTTTTTGAAGCCCAAAACGATCCGACTGATCCGCCAGTGAGATCCGACTGCTGCGCAGCGGTTCCTGTTCCAGCATCATGATCAGAGTCGCTTCTGCCCGATGTTTGTATACAAAGCGATCAAGCAAATATCCGCGTGCCGCCAGGGCATATGTATCAGCATGCCTGATCACCTTTAAAAGATTCGGCATCCTGCGGTTCCGCAGACTCAGTATCTCCTGATAAGGATCAAATTCTTCTTCCGGATAACTGAACATCAGACTGGCGGATGCATTCAGCAGTTGTCGTTCTGTCTGGAATGACTCGGAGAGCGATAATCTCTTCGAATATTTTCGTCCGCCGCGGATATTGGTATTGAAGAGCTGCTGGAAAGCGTAGGCATTGTTTGCCCGGAGTTTGCCTGTCGCAATGCAGGGATGGTCCATGAAACCCCGTCCGAGCCAGCCGGAGTGATCGCCGATCACCGATCCGTTAAGATCTCGACTGTTCAACAGGATACGATTCGACTCGATGCCGCCGGTCGCCAGCAACAGTTGGTTCACCTTCAGCACATTCCTCCGACCGGCATGGTTGCTGATCTCCACCTCGGAGATGCTGCCATTCCCATCGGTGATAAGCCGGGTAAGCATCGCATTAAAGACTACCGGCAGATCCTGTTTGAGTGCCCGGGCATAGACTTTGGTGAAGTCGGGCTCTGGCGCCCATTTTGAAAAGTGAAAATCGACCGCCCGATCAAATGCTGGCTTTCGAAGCCCGAACATCCTAAAGATTTCGTCATGATAATCGAGGCCATCGATCTGCATGAAGGCATTGGCCGGAGTATAATAGGCGGAGAGATCATGGAATGAAATAGGCCACCCGCTGTCCGAAACCCAGTCTCGCCTGCAGAAGTCAACAGCTCTGAACGGCAATGACTGCCCACCCCAGGCTATGGTGGTTCCGCCAACGGCCCTCTTTCTTCCCCAGACAGCATTCTCCAAACGTTTACCAGTCTGCACGACTTCATTATCAACCTGTCGATCCTGATGCTCGCCAAATCGCCCTGACTCCAACATGAGCACCTTCTTTCCTTTCCGGGAAAGTTCGACGCCCATCATGATGCCTACAGCACCGGAGCCTACGATCACATGGTCGAATTCTTCCCCTGAAAAAGGAAGCTCAACAAGATCGAGGTCAATGAATGGCATATCCTGCGAGTACTTATTTTATTTGAAAAGGCGCGATGTTCTCTCTGAGGACAGCAGGGCGGCGTGTGAAGAAGAGTAACTTCCCCGCCGGATTCCGGTCTGCCCAGTGCGACAGTGCCCCGGATGGAAGAAGGGATGATTCTTTCAGGCTCCGTTCAGAGAAACAACTGTGAAGGAAGTGTCTCTTCCCCGGATGCCGGGCCATCAACACCTCAAAGATACTGCCTGCTTCATACTGAAGGATCTGAAATCCTTCGAGATCCGCTGAACTCAAATCCAGCAATGCATATCCGCGGACTGCCACGCCCAGTGATCCGATCCTGCCGGCCGACTGCTGACGCAGCAGCCATGACCTTGCATCATCATCCAGGAAAGCTGGCAACCCTTCATGGATCATGTAACAATCAAACCGGTCGCATCCCAGACGATTCAGACTCCCCTTGAATGAGGTTTCCACCTGTTCCCTCGTAATACGGCGTGCCGGCAGTGGAGAACGGTCAGGTTCCCCGGCAGCTGGTTTGGGATGTGGGTGCGCGGAGAGATATTTTTTTTTGAAATGATTCAACGGCATCGCCAGGCGGGGATCGAGGCGGGGCGATACGCCACCCGCCATTCCAAACTTACCGGTAACCCTGGCATCTGCACTTTTACGTGACAGAAAGCGACCCAGCACCCATTCAGCGTAACCCTGGCCATAGAGCGGCGCCGTATCAAAATGACGGATGCCACCGGCATATGCCTCCTCCAGCAGACGCATGGCATACGCCTGGGTGGGCAGGGCCGACAAGCCGGCGGTACCGAAGATCAATTGATCGATGTTGGGCATCAGTGTAAAACCTAAGGCTTGAAGCGGCCTGTCAAGTGTTAGCGGTCAACCGATCGAGCAGGTCAGCCAATGTCTGAGTGACCTGTCTGGCAGAATACTGGTCGAAGGCCCGCATATCCACATTTTTAGGGTCGAAATCGGCCTGAAATGATTGGAATGACCGGAAAATTGCCGGGAATTGCCGGGAAATACCGGCAACGCCTTCCTCTCCGGGAAAGTCTAGCACCACGCCCGCACGGGTTTCCCGCAGGACTTTCACGGCAGTGCTTTCTTCATGCAGGACGGCGAGGATGGGTTTGCCGCTCAGCACCCCCTGATAGGTTTTGGAAGGGGTGTAATGCGCTTCTGTGCTGCCGAGGATGAATACGGCATCTGCGGCTTCGAGGTGTACCAGTACGTCCAGGTATGGAATGCGGGCGGGATATTCGTGGATGATCGTCCCCCACAGTCCGTATCGCTCGGCATAGGGTCGAATGTTATACCCTTCCGAATCGTTAGGACTTTTTCCGCTTCCGATGAAATGGAATTCGACATTACTGAAGGCTTCAATGTCTTCCGACATGGCCTTGAATATGGCTTCGAGCGGTCCATAGGCCTTGGGCAACATAGCTCCGGCATACACGAACTGCAGTTTGTCGTTGCGTTTAAATAGATAGGGCGATCTCCCCAGTCCCGCCACGGCCTGGTGATCCGTCTGCTCTCCACCGTATGGCATGGCTGCAAACAGGCACTGTCCGGAGAGTTTTGGATTGCGCTCGATCACACCCTTGTAATAGCCCTCCGCCACACCGGTGATGAAGGATGCCCGCTTGACGGCAATAGGCTCCAGGATACGCGAGAGGAGGGTGCTCCACCAGTGACGCGACCATCTCCGCTCAGAACCGGGAAAGAACTGAACCCATGGGTCGATGTAATCGATGCCATACCGGATGCCGGTGCTGGCATGCAGCCATCTACCGAGCAATGCGGCGTAGAAGGAAGGAATGGGGATGTAGAGGAGATCCACCCGTTCCTGCCGGATCAACTTTTTAGCGGCCCGATACAATTGCAGGAAGCCCCGCAATCCTATATCGCCGATGAGCCGGGGGCTTGTTACCGGAAACGCATCGGTCTTGATGATTCGCTGTCCCTCAGGAACCAGCCTTTCCAGGTCATGGTCCAGCGCCTCCTCATAGAACCGCTCGTGCACGGTGAGGATGATAGGCTCCCATCCAAAAGATGGCAGGTGTTGTGCGAATAGCCTGGAACGATGCACAGCCGCCAGGTTCGATGGCGGATAGTGCGGCGTGATGATCAGGATCCGGTGAAGGGGTTTGGCAGACATTCTTTAGTAGGGAAGCGGGTGACCCGAAGGGAAACAAATAAGCATATGCGGGACATAATTCAAGCCCGTCAGGGAATGCTTGTCCAAGAAATGGATGCGTTCCGGAAGATCCAACTGCCACACGGAATAGGCATGGTAATCGTATTTCTCCAGGAAATCACCCGCCGCCTCGAGGGCCTCACGGCCATGCAGCTCCAACAGGATGAGTGGACGCTTGCCGGTAAACAGTCCATGACCATTATGCAGAGCGAAAACTTCGGCCGATTCCAGGTCGAACTTGATGATATCCGGAGCCGGAACACCACGCTCATCGATCAGCTCATCAACACCGCAACAAGTGACATCCTCCAGTTCGATCTGCTGATTTTCGTCGTATGTTTTGGACAGCCCGAAAGGTCCGCTGCTGCCCCCCAGGTTCCGGGTGAACTGTATCCTGGAATGATCGGGGCCCACCGCCATCTGATGCACGCGGACATTATCCCATCCATTGAGGCGGGGAAGCGAGGATACCACTTCGTAATTGGCGCCCGATGCCTCAAACACCTCCACTTTTCCGGAAGGCCCAACAAGCTGACGGAAAATAGCGGCATAATAGCCGTAAAAGGCACCACAGTCCCAGGCGACCATCCCGGGTTTCACGATCTCGGGCAGTTTCACTCGATCGAATATCCACTGATCGTAATCACCTTTCAGATAGGAGGCGCCCAGTCTGATATCGATCTTCATCCTCACACCCTTGGCAGGGCCGCTCCATACCCGCACGATGTTGCATCCGCCTTCGCGGGGATACAAAAGATACAGGACTTGTTTGAAAAGTGTCTTGGCTATGTTCATATGTTAGTTTGACAAATCAAAGCGTTGGTGAGGCCCAGTGATGCCTTAGTTCGCTTGAAGTCTGCTCCCATCCGACAATCCGCATGGTGTTGAAACGTTCCGGATGTGCCGACCTTATGTTTTCCTTTCTTTCCAGCAGTTTGTTCAAGAGACTTTCCCATGCGGCTGGATCAGGCGAAAAAAGAAGTCCGTGCGCTGGATAGTCACCCATGAATGACCGCTGGGCCTCCGTATCTGTCACTGCCAGGAACAACCCCGCCTGCAGGTAGGCGAGGATCTTGTTGGTGATGGCCAGCTCGCGATTCCTGTCCGCCACGATATCTATGGCGAGACCGATGTCGAAACCCGCCAGCTTTTGATGCAATTCCGACTGACGGACGGGGCCATGAAGGAAAATATTGCGCGCATGCCTGACATGCAGATCAGTGAAAGCAGGATCCGGATATCCAAAGATATGAAGCTCTACCCTTTCGCCTGCCGCCATGATGGCAGGAAGGACCAATTCTAACCCCCGCCGGGCTGTCACCACCTGAGAGAACCAAACGAGGCGCAAGGGCCCCGTCGTCGGGGTTGGCGGTGGCAAAAATTCGGCCGATGGAAACCAATTGAGGATGGTCATCCAGCTAGCTTGTTCTCCTCCCAAGTCCCGGGCCGTCTCGCGGCGTATCAACGGAGCGGCAAAAGACACATAATCTGCAACGGACAGGGTATGGCGCATCAATCTGCGCATGGCGTCTGTCAGGCGCGGATCGGAGATCTCTCCGGGATGATAATCCTCTATATCAATACCAAGTCGCGCACCCGTTCGGGCGGCAAATCGTTTAGCCGGGAGGAATGCCGCAGGATTGTGCGCAATGACCCAATCGGGTCTGATCCGCCATCTGCTCAGCTTCAGCTCGAGTATGAACGCCCGCTTTCCTGCCGACAGGGAATCGATCTGTGGATGCTTCCATCGGGAGACGAGTTTACGGGCAAACCGCTCCATCATGCTGGCAATCAGCCATGGAACGAATGGTGCGCGTGTGGCGGAAAGTCTGATGAATTTAACGCCGGGAAGCGCCGCGACTTTTTCATCATCCTGCGCATCCGTCCAGTTGCCCAGTCGAAAACACAGGACGTGGATGTCATGTCCGGCTTCCTCCGCACAGAGGATTTCCTTATACAGCCGCGGATTCGCGGAAATCGAAAGGGTGGTGATGAAGAGCAGCGAGGCCATCAGTCATTGACGGGGTTCGAAGGCAACATCTCCTCTATGCGCACAAGCTGGGCTTCGTAGGAATTCTCGCGTGCGTATTCCATCCGTTTGCGGGCCAGCGCCGGATCTTCCCCGGAGCGCAAACCTTCGATCACCGTTTGGAAGAAAGCAGCAAAATCTTGCTGAGCATCAGCCATCATGTAGAGCAGATCAGTACCCCGGTAACTGCTCACCGGCTGGGTGATCACAGGCTTGCCAGTCGACAGGTACTCCATGATCTTGTGAGAATTGGATCCATCGCATACCTCCGTCAGATCCAATTTGAGGCAGAGCCAGAAAACATCCGCCTCATCCATCTGATCCCTGAGTTCCTGACCGTGATAGGCGCCCCGGAGTTGAACGTTGGGACGGGCGATGAGTTGTTCGATGAACCGGTTGGCCTCTTCGCTTTGCAGACCGCCCAGGTTTAGTTCAGCCGGCTTGTAGGATCCCCAGAAAATGAATGTGAGATCCACGCATGCATCAACGATGCGCAGCATCACTTCCCGGTTCAACGCCTCCATTCTCAGGTTGCCAAGGTATCCGACAACCTTTGGCGGATGAACGGAAGCTGTAATAGGTTCATTCAGACTCCGGATGAGTGATTCGTGAAAGACTCGCTGCAAACCATGGTTCACACGGCAAACCAGGCGGCCGGCGGCTTTTATCCGATCGTAAATGGTATCTGAAACCGCCAGCGTGAGTGTGGCTGAATCTACTTCAGGCGGAACGCCCGGCTTATTGAACTGGTCAGCAAGAAAAAATATACGAACAGGAGCTCCGAACCAGCGCAGGTTACGGAACAGGAAACTCTGAAAACACCATACCACATCTGGTTTCCTTCCTATACTTTCTATAAGTAGATTTATCTGACGCCTGAGCAGCCATTCGAATACGAAGTCGGGCAGAAAACGTTCTCCGCGAAAAACAGGTTTGTAGGTCACCACATGCACGCGCGGATGATCTGCGGTCGGCCGGATAATGACCCCCCGGGTTTCCAGTGTCGGGGGTTCAATGAAATAAACGGTGCAGCCGCGATCTGCAAGCTCCAGTGCATAATGGTGCTTGCTGATACGCATTTTACCCCAGCGTTCCGGAGAAATGAGATAAACCGTTTTATTCCTGAGTGGATACATTCAACATTTATTTGAATGAGTCGGACAGAATTCCAACCCTCTTTTCGTCAACATGAAATCTTCCATCATTCAATCATTTACTTCCTTTCATCAACTTGAAACCGGTACAAAAACTGATCAACACACCCATCCCCTTTTTCTGATATACAAACATGCTGCCGGCTGCTGCGGCAGAAGCACCGGCTTCGACCGCTTTTCGGAAATCCTCTGTGGATCCGGCCCCGCCGCAGGCGATGACCGGTATGCCCACGGCACGTGATACGGATAATATCAGGGGGAGATCATAACCCTCCCAGGTTCCATCCTGGCGGATCGAATGCAACATGATCTCTCCGACTCCATGATTTTCCAGTGTGCACGCCCATTCCTCCGGACTATGACCAGTATCCCGGGTACCGGACTTGGCAAAACAACGGGTTCGTCCGAGCCAGTTTTTCCTGACATCGATGGAAGCGACAACTGACTGTGATCCGTATATCGAAGCAATGGATTCGGCCAGAGAGAGATCCTCATAGAGGACCGAATTCAACACGACTTTTTCATATCCGCAATCAAACACATGTTTGGCATCCTCCAGGTTTCGTATCCCGCCTCCATAAGCCATGGGCATGAATGCTTCTCCGGCAATCTCGGTGATCTTTTCGAAATCCGGACGACGTTGTTCCATGGTGGCCCTGAAATCAAGCACCACCAATTCATCCGCCTCCTTGTCGTTGAAGATCTTCACGGTATTGATGGGATCCCCCACATAGGAAGGCTTTTCGAAACGAACGGTCTTGTACAAACCGCCCTTGTCGAGCAACAGAACCGGTATGATGCGTACCCTACCCATGTCAGATGCGTGCGAAATTTTCCAGGATCCTCATTCCGTATTTATGACTCTTTTCCGGATGAAACTGCATACCGTAAATATTTCCCTTTCGAAAGGCGCAGGCAAACTCATATCCATAAGTACAGGTAGCGGCGATCTCCGCTTCAGCCTGAAATCTGAAATGATAAGCATGTACGAAATAGAACCTGGGTTCTTCAGGGATGCGGGCCCAGACGGGATCCGCTGCATCCTTAATGATGATGTCTGTCCAACCCATATGCGGGATCTTCAGCCCGCCAAGCCTCGTCGTATCAAATGCCACCGTGTCCGCATCAACCCATCCCAACCCTTCAACATCGCCCTCCTCACTATGACGGGTCATCAGCTGCGCCCCCAGACAGATGCCCAACACGGGCTTCCCCTCCTCCAGCACCAATCGGTCGAGGAGCGGCTTCAGGCCGGAACTGCGGAGGTTATCCATCCCCGCACGGAAGTGCCCAACACCCGGGAGTATCAGTCGGTCTGCCGTTTCAATGACATCCGGACGATCAGTGATTACTGAATCAATGCCAAGCTTTCGACACATATTCTGTATCGATGCCAGATTGCCCAGTCCGTAGTTGACGATCGTGATCATGTGATTCCGGGGTAATGCTCAATCTCTTGAAAACGGGAAAACCGCCCTGTACATCTTCTTTATGGGTGACAGGATGGGATAACGTTCTTCCAATGGACGTTCATGGTCAAATGCATAATGACTCCTTGGAGGTATGTGCATGAGTTCCTGGAACTGGGCGTCCGACATACCGAGTTTCTTAAGCACAAAATCATAATCCTCCCTGAAACGTGCCGCTTCATATATCGGTTTCCCGAGTTCCATCAATGCCTCCTCCCGGGTCATCTGCCCCCCAAAGATAAGATCGCTGAGGTGGGGCTTTCGCTTATCGATGTGGAATTTTTCGGGAAGGATATAACCCTGATAGAAACGGGTCCAGATGCTCTCGAAATGCTTGCCTCCATAGTCCCTCCAGCCCAGTTCGTCGGCGATGACATTTTTGACTTCGCTTTTGTTATAGTCGACGTAGTTCAGGACAGATACCGTCCGGATGCCCTTCGCTTCATAGTGATACCGCTTGAAGCGGGCATCCATGAGCGGAAAACTCTTTAGTGGTCGCGTTCCGTAGGCCTTGTGAATGGCGCGAATGTTGACATGATCGGCTTTCGGATAGATCCAGGTGCGCGGCATGGTCTGTTCCGTCTGCACGTTGGTGCCGCTCAATATATGCCTGATGTTGCGTTCGCCGGCCATCCGGAACAGTGTGCAGGTGATTGCATGATCTGTGATGGCTTCTATGTCAACCACAGATGCCTTCAGATAGGCCAGCTGCAGGTCTCGAAATTCCGGCCAGTCGATGACATAAGTGTACAGATCAAATCCGCTGCGGGTGATGATCTCTTCAATATTGTTAACAGAAAGTTCCGAATTCCAACCATTGTCAAAATGCACGGCCAGGGGTCGGAGTCCTAATTTTTTAGCCAGCAGTGCCACATAAGTGCTGTCCACCCCGCCACTGAGGCCCATGATGCAATCGTAAGGCTGGCCTGCTCCATCCGCCTTGATGCGGTCGGCGATGGCGGTCAGTTGATCCCAGCCTGATGCGCCCGGCCGCACCTGTTCCGCCTCCGCCTTTTGATAGGCTTCGTAGTAGTGGCAAACGCCGTGCTCGTCAAATCGGATGTCAGGATCCGCAATGTTATCCATCACGGAAAGCGTACACCTACGATAAGACGGATCGTCCATGGACAGGACAAGTCCGGGAGATTTCACCATGCTGGCCTTGTGTACCAATGTCAAATATTTAATCAAGCCGGACATTCATAGGCCGGCTTGTGTGGATCATTTCCCGTTGCCGGACTGTCCGTTGATATGTTCCTCAATGCGTGCGATCTGCTGACAATAAGTATTCTGCAGGGCAAATTGAATCCGCTTGATGCTTTCCGCTGCACCCGACCAACTTGTCCACTCATCGAGCAGTGTCCTGAAATCCGACACAACATCCTCGTTGCGGGAGACAAACAGGAGGTTCGTATCTGCATACATCAGGGCAGGAGTGCTGAATACAGGCTTGCCGGTTGACAAGTACTCCATCAGCTTGTGGGGATTGCCATTATCCCATCGGGCGGAATAT
>CAJBZC010000436.1 GCA_903959965.1 uncultured bacterium | reverse complement strand
GAAATGACAAGTTAAGGCGTCCGGGCGATTTAACCTGTGGATAATCCGAGAGTCCCTGCCCCTCGAGCGACAGATCGTATAAATGATGTCGAACTCCATGTCGGTCATAGGTATAAGGGTTCACATAAAACAACGCTAAACCGGCGCTGAAAAAAGGGTTAAAGACTCCATCCTCTTTGTCGTTCAAAAAATATTGACCTGTCAATGAAAGTTCATGAATCCGGCTTTCGAAGTGAAGATTACGCCGTCTGGTCATATAAACGGAATTATCTGCGTCTTTTCCGGTCAGCATACCGCTTGAAAGCCTGGCTGAAACTGCGATCCTACGATCAGATCCTTGCCTCAAGCCCACAGAGAACCCAGTTCGCATCCCCTTTGAAGTAAATCGTTCAGAACGAAGTTCACCCTGATAATTGAACCCGCCGGTTCCAAATTCCAACGCCCAATCCTGTGCATGAACCTTCAGACAAAATATGATCTGAATAATACTCGCAAGTACACACAGGAAAATAGTTTTTCTTATATCGCGGGCAACAGCGCGACTTCGTTTCATCTTCACATACATAGCTTCCCCCTCCTCTTATTCAAACCCTCATATCTCACCAGGCATGTTTGTCACCTGTAAACATAAGTCTGATCGTCTTTAGGATGATCTGTATATCCAGCAGGAAACTCCAGTTTTCGATATACCAAATGTCCTTCTTCACTCTTTCTTCCATTCTGTTTCCGGTAATATCTCCCCTGAAACCATTGGTTTGTGCCCAGCCTGTAATGCCCGGTTTTAGAAAATGTCTGACCATATATCTGCTGATGATGGAGGAGTACTCCCTGGTATGCCTGATCATGTGCGGCCTGGGTCCGACAACGCTCATATCTCCCTTGATGACGTTAAAAAACTGTGGGAGCTCATCCAGACTGGTCCTTCTAAGAAAAGCTCCGAACCTTGTAAGTCTGGGATCATTAAATTCCACGGCTTTTTCATCCGCCTCAGGATTCATGCGCATGGTCCGGAATTTATAGCAATCAAACACCCTGCCATCTCGACCTGAACGCCTCTGTATGAAAAAGACCGGTGACCCGGAGGTGCACATTACGAGCAAAGAAAGCAAAGGGATCAGCCACCAAAGGATGGTAACTAACAGAATGATGGTGAACCCGAGATCAAAGGCGCGTTTAATGATCCGGTTTTCAAATTTTTCAAGTTGTTCATCCCTAAAACGAATCATGAGGAGGTCGTTATCGATGGACAAGTTAACATCCCTGGCAAAGATCATCTTAAAATCGGGAAGGAATTTCACCCGGATGCATTCTTGTTCGGCCCGATTGATCATTTCGCGAAAATCCTCACTCGTTTCGGGCATGAGGGTGGAAAAGATTTCTTTTACATTATGCCTGACGCAATAGTCGATGCAATCACTTTTTTTCCCCAACATGGGTAACCGGTTTTTCGGATCATCAACATCGTTGAACACTCCAACAAATTCGTACCCGGAATCCGGACGGCCAAGATATGATGCAGCCTTGTACGACATTTCGCCATTACCAATGATCACTACCCTGCGTTTGTCGTATTTAAACAATGAATATCGCCGGTAGACATATATATATATGTACCGAAATCCCAAGATCAGGCAGGAAAGCAGGAGATAATGAACGACGATGAAAGACCTGGGAATATCCTCCCGGTCAAAAAGATAGATGACAGTAATCAACAACAGGAAATGTGTAAAAAGCAGCCTGAATGATGTCTTGGACACATTCACGAACGTGACAGACTGATATCGGTCGCGTATGAGTACCAGCACTACCCAGAGCAGATTTAGCAACAGGGTATACCTGATGAAGGCGTCTTCTCCGATAGAACCAGCCGTCAGGCGCCTGCACCACCATACGGATCCGTTGATCAACAGTAAATCCGACAGGAACAGGAAATACCTGGTTATTTTCCTGAATCGGAGGATCATTGGACATCGGATTTAAGTGAACAGAACGTTTGGGTATGGGGCATTATTGCAAGAGTCAAATGTATGCGGTCATAGTAACCATGGTGGTGAGCAGGCGAATAGCTCGTGCCATTCGAATAAGAACTTAAAATAAGCATTATATTACTATGAATACCAGTTAATTATATGATAATTTCGTGCAATTCCAATAAGAGTTCAGTAACAAATTCCGAGAAAAATGCATCAGGGCATAGTTTCGGGCGTTGGTCTTGAATGTCTTACATTTTCCCTCTTCACGCAACAGTTCCATTATCATTTGATACATGGATATGGGATGGTTTTCAACTACCAGGGAGCCGATCTGATGTTCAGAAATTAATCTTCCCAGGGAACTGTCAGGCTTTGCGGTGACCATCGCCAAGCCTCCCACAGACAAGATCGGATACAGTTTACTGGGCATGAAATGCTCATTTCCGGTATCTTTTTGAAGGATTAGATGCAACCACGCAGCATTAAGGAGGGATGGAAAAATATCATCGCCTTGAAGAGGGATGAACATAACATTATCCAGTCCTAAAGTCAAGGCCTCCAATTTTAATTGTCTAGCAAAAGGCCCCTCTCCTGCAACAACAAAGATCAGTTCGGATATGCCTTCCCTCTTCGTCATAACGGCCAATTCCAACAGGTTTTCCAATCCTTGCTTCTCTCCAACTGCGCCACTATAGAGCACCAATCTCTTGTCTGGTGGAATGCCAAGGCGCATGAGCAAATTCAGATCAACATCCATGGGCAGGAATCGCATCGTGTCCACCCAAATGGGTAATAGAACAATGGCCTCCGGTCTGACTTTTTTTCGCGCAATCATTCCCCGCATTCCTTCCGAAAGGGTTGATACGATATCATATTTTTTCATCATAGAGGACTCCATTATGGACAAAAAGCGGATGAAGCCTTGTCCCCGGATCATGTTGAGTCCACTTGCCGCATCTACCTGCAGGTCAAAAATATGCAACCGGCGATTTGCCTTCGGGCAAAACAATCCCGCCCAGAGACCTACCCACCCGGATAGAAATGATGGAGACGCCACCCAGATGTGATCGAATCTTTTTCCACTGAGGAGTAAAAAGCTCACGGCCAACATAGCGGAAAAGAAGAAAGAAAGATCCTGCATCATTCTCCTTAGGGGGCTGGGATGGCCGGGCACATAAAGCGGACATCTCAATACTTTTGCGCCGTCCAATATTTCAGCACTAAACCAGCGCGCACGATATCCTTCGCTGACTTTCCATTCAGGATAATAAGGAAATCCGGTGACCACTTGTACGTCTGCCTGCTGTTTCGCCAACCATGCTCCCATCTCACCGGTATATCTGCCGATGCCCGTAAGTTCAGGAGCGTAGTTGATTCCGATGATCAGAATGCGGGATCCGTGGATCATTCACAAATGTTATTAGATCAATGTTGACATGGTGCAAGGTAGTAAGGACTACCGGCCTTTGCCAAATAAATAAGGCCCGTTTTTAGCGGGCCTTTTCAAGCATTTTTCACTTATAATCAGGGGATTAAAACGATCAATTTATGTTGATGCTGGCTAATTTGGCTTTGACTGGTTAGTAAATTGTTTGGCGTTTCGCGCGAATTGGACGATCCACGACTCATACATCGCCTGTAAGCAGGCATACCGAATACCCGGCCTGCCATCCAGGAATGCCCCTCTGATAAACATCATGTAGCACCATTTCAAAGCAGGACGGAAGGGCATGCGGTAGTACAAACCCTTTTGATGATAACGCCGATGCTGAGGATCCGATGAAAAAAGTGCGGCACGCATGGAAAAGCGAATTTGCCCGACCTGCTGCGCTTGCCATTGTTCAGCTTCCCTTTCAGCATAGGAAATATGACGTCTTAACCAGAAGGCGAGCCCCTTTGAAAAAGGGTAGTGATCAAAAAAATACGGAAGATCCGCTACAGCCCCTGACACTTCGAGCACTTCGTTGATTTCTCGATGGTACTTTGCCTTATCTTTTTTTAAAAGGCGCACATAGGATGGCGTCAACTGTGCGTGTTTCAACCACCTGCCATCAAAAAAATCACGTCTTCGCATTCTGAATGCCACTGTTTCGGTTGAAGCCCTGTTCACGGCGTCTTCAAGTAACGGAAACAGTCCGTCAGGAAGCCGTTCGTCAGCATCAAGTACCAATACCCAATCAAACAGAAAAGGGCAGGCCTGAAGTGCGGCATTGCGCTGGGCGGCGTAACCTTTGAATGGATGAACGATCACCTTTGCACCTGCCATCCGTGCAATCCGGCATGTATCATCCAAGCTTTCAGAGTCGAACACATGGATATCCGTACACCCTGTCAGAGACTCCAGACAGCCCGGCAGATCCGTGGCTTCATCACGCGTGAGAATGAGTGCCGATATCATCGAATGGTTTTCGGGGTTTCAAGGGGGTGCAGGGATGTCCGGCACATATGGTCCAGTCGGGCATATCTTTTACTACGACGGCCCTTGCGCCGATAATTGTTCCAGTTCCGATACGTACGCCCGGGTGGATGAATGCTTCTGCGGCCACCCAGGCATGATCGCCTACTTCGATGGGGTGCGTGCGCAGCGGATTTCCAGATTGATCATAGTCGTGCGTACCCGTGCACAGATGAGACCCCTGCGAAATGACGACGCGTTTACCAATTCGAATCGGCCCCTGGCTATATAGGATCGCACCATTACCAATCCCTGATTCATCACCTATCTCCAGATTCCAGGGCGCCCAAATCTTGACGGCAGGATAAATATGAACACCGCGACCTATGTTCGCACCAAATGATCGAAGCACAAATCTTCTCCATCCGTGACAAAAAACAGGTGAAAAACGGAAGAAGAGAACACGACATAAGTTCCAGACGGCCCTGGCCAATCGATCTCTCAAAGGGAAGGAAGGCCCGGTAAAAGTATCCTGGTTGTGCATGTTTATATTTATTCTTCCAAAAGATGGATGAACCGAGAGGCCGTATGGTGGATATCAAATCGTTCAATATATGCCTTTCGGGCAGCGGCTTTCATATGTTGCCGGGTTCCAGGATTCAGATCAATCCATTGTTTGACCATCCGTTCAATACCTTCAACCGTATCATTGCCAGATAATCCGGCTCCTGCCTCGACGATCTCTGCACTTATATCCACCTGTTCGGTCAACAGGACCGGGGTTCCACAGGCCAGCGCCTCCGCCGCCACCAGTCCGAAATTTTCCTGGTGACTTGGCATGATCAATGCCTCACAAGAACGAAGTGCAGCCCATTTGGCATCCCCCTGCAACATGCCGTTGGTCAAGATGAGATGGCCAAGACCCAATGCCTTTATCCGATCCAATAAAAAAGTACCATGATCGGATTCCCAACCCGGGCCAGCCATGAAGAGGATCGGAAGATTGTTGCGATAATGGGGATCCTGCATTAATCGCATCCATACTTCCGGTAAAAGATGGAAGCCTTTCTTGGGATCTATGCGTCCCAATGCGAGCAAAAAAGAATCTTCAGGGTGTTTGGAATTTTCGCGAGAGCCTGTGTATGTAGGCTTGTCAACGGAAGGTTCAGGCACACCCAATGAAATGATTGTCGTTCGTTTCGGTTGATAAAACGGGAAACTGAATCGAGCCTTATCACGTTCTGCTTCAGAAGTAAATATAAGCAGGTCGGCCAGTGAGATCGTTCTGCTTTCTATCAGTAACCAGTAAATCAGATTTCTGATCGATTTCAAACGACGGCCAGATGATCTCTGAAACCAGGGATCCAACATTCCATGGGGCATGACCCAGGTACGGATACTTCGTGTACCGTATCTTCTGCTCCTTCCGCGGATCCATTTGGTGTAGGCATAACCGTTATATAACCACAATCCGTGAAGAACGATCACATCAAATTCATACGCGTAGCTATCCAACCAATGTTTGAAGCCCTTCACACGGCCCCATCTGCCAGCTGATGGACCAATCCTGTGTATTACAAAGCCATCGTTTATTTGCCCGCGCGAAGTTAGAGGGACATCAAAGCAAACCACTTCGGATGTTACGCCCATACGCATCAGCACCGGCAGCAGGTTTCTAAGTGTCTGCGCGACCCCGCCGGTGACGGGTTCCATGCTGTGAATGATGTGCAAAATCTTCAAGTACAGACAAATTAAAGTGTCGGTTCTACGTGGGTGGATTCATTTTCCCACGGAGTCAGGATTCGTTTCCGGGACCTTTCATGCGAGGCGCCCAGGATCGCGTTGAAATGTCCGGCCAGTGCCAATCCCGAGATATGATTTTCCGCCCATGCCCGAATCCTAACCCTGCGATCAAAAGTGGGTTTGCCTTCGCCAATGATTCGTGACAATGCTTCCTTCAGTGCTACAACATCCGGCGGGCTGAAGACGCTGCCCAATAAGGCATGATCTGCGATGAGGGTGGACGACCCGCACCGATCACTTACGAGTACGGGAGTTCCGGCTCCCAGCGCTTCGTTGACCACCGCCCCCCATCCGTCAAAACGACTGGGGAGCACCATGAGATCCGCTTCTCCAATGGCGATTTTCACGCTATGATTTTCAATGAATGGCAAGAGTCGAATATGTTCAATATCTCCATATCTGATCTGCATCTTTTGCTCAAAAGTATCCCGGGCATCAGATGACAGGGAATAACATATTAATTCAAAAGGAATGTTGATTTTGAGAGATGCTGTGGCTTCAAGCAATAGATCTGCACCCTTGCGTTTGGAACAGGATGCAGGGAAGATGATTCGAAATGGACAATCCTCAGCACGCTGCTGAATTGATGATGGAATCGACTCTGTTACATACGCCCAGTCAAAAAGTTTATATGCCGGGAAACCCCAGCCCAGATACTGTCGTCTGCATGCCTTTCCAATACAGAGTATAAACTCTAGATTTTTCGCAAATCTGAATGCATCCGACAACCCGCGTAAATGTTTGATCAGGCCGGGAAGTCCTTCCATGACTAACGGTTCTGCATATACGCCGATTCGGCAATGATACCTTCTGGCATATAAAAAGGCTCGATGAATTGGAGCAAAAGCATGCAAGCCTGCAAAAACATGGATGGTATCAGCACTGGAGTGTTTTCGGATCAGGGCTTTCCAGTCGATCTCTGTTATTTGGAGCAGGGTGACGCCGGGAAGTTCAGGTTCAAACCATCCCATCTCCTCACGACCCGATCCCCGACGAATGGTTACGAGGGTTACATCATGCTGCTGCGCCAGGGCCTTCAGAAACACCGACTGGTGCATGCTGTTGATATTTTGCCAAAAAATGATCTTCAAGCTTTCCATGCAGCATCGATATCTCCATGAAAGGATTCAGCGCGCACGCGCCAGGTATGCAGGCTAGGGTCTGGCAATGGGTAATTCATTTCTTTCTCAAGATTCCTAATCTTATCTGCCAGGTCTGAACTGTCTCCCGGTTTAAAGAAAAGTCTTTCATCGGTAAACAATTCGACAGACTCCCCGATTTTACAAGTGAGTACGGGCTTGCGAAAGGGAAGATATAAGTAGGTCTTACTCGGGCAGCGGGCCTGATCCTGTACGGTAGGATATAGTGGAGCCAGGAAAGCGTCAGCCATCTTCAGATAGACTCCAAGTTCGTCTTCCGGCAGATAGCCGGTAAACCTGACCATTTCAGAAAGACCATTCCGTTGTGCATAGTCTCTTGCTTCCTGAAGATCCGGACCATCGCCGATGAGATGCAACACATAATTTGCAGCTTCGGTGCGGAGTTTGCACATGGCTTCCAACATGAGAAAAAGTCCATAGTTTCGGATCATGCTTCCCAGGAAAACAATATTGAATCGATCTTTACATTTATGACGAAGTCTTCGCACTTCATCTTCATCAATGGCTTTCAGATCAGTGTCCTGGGCATAGGGAAGATAAGTGACTGCGACATCACTCCTCCTTGAAAGCTTCACCTTATGCTGATAATGATGCTGCAACCACCGACTGGCAGCAACGATCATGTCGGACCTGCCTACAGACAACCACTCGTAATAGGCATATAGCCATCGCTTTAATCTGGATAAGCCTTTGATGGCGGAAGCCAGTTCACTGTGTTCCACAACCAATCGACTGCCTGGACGGAGATCTCCTTTCGCACAACGATTCCTGAAACTGAAAGAACAACAATACAGTATATCAGGAGCAAGTTCACGAATGATGGTTGATTTCTGGCGTCGTTCTGCAAATGCGTTTCCCTCCCTGAAATATCTGACATCAATGCGCTGATCG
>CAJBZC010000435.1 GCA_903959965.1 uncultured bacterium | reverse complement strand
TGACGGCGGAGTTATACCACAAGCAATTGTTCCGCGTGGTGCCGTACGACATCGACAATGTGAGGATACGATACCGAGGAGATCTGTCTGCCCGGGCGCATGCCACGGGCCTGGAATTAAGGCTGTCGGGCGAGTGGGTGAAGGATGCGGAAAGCTGGCTCAGCCTGGGTTTCATGCGCACGCGGGAGGACATCGATGGTGATCACTATCAGCAGTATTTCAACCGGGCGGGAGAACCCATCACGGCGAAGACGACGGATCAGGTCCCGGCGGACAGTATCCGTCAAGATATAGGTTGGCTGCGGCGTCCGACGGACAGGCTGTTCACGATGGGATTGTTCTTTCAGGACTATCTGAGTACGAACCGGAATGTGAAAGTACATCTTAACCTCTTGGCGGGCTCGAACATGCCCTACAATATCCCGCAGAGTGTCCGATACCGGAATGCGTTGATCATCGAGCCATACATCCGGGCGGACCTGGGTTTCAGCGCCCTGCTGTATGATGAAGAAAAACGCCGTGGGAAAGGAAAGTCATTATGGAAGCCGATGCGCAGCCTTTGGGCGAGCCTGGAAGTCTTCAACGTGCTCGACCGGCGGAACACGATCTCCTATCAGCTGATCAAGGATTTCTCCAACACGGTATTCACGATGCCAAACCGGCTGACGCCGAGGTTGGCCAACCTCAAAATACTGGCCCGTTTCTGATCGATCGTGACGCAGGGCATCCGGAGGAATAACGTAATTTTGATAAAAGTCATCCTTTGACCGAAACCATCATCAATCTCGAATCCGTCAACCCGCTTGAATTCTTCGGCGTCAACAACGGAAAGCTGGACATCCTCAAGAAGAAATTCCCGCTGCTGAAGATCCTTAGCCGGGGCACGCAGATCAAGATCAGCGGAGCGCCCGAGCAGATCGATATCGCCCGGGAGAAGATCGGCCTGTTGATCCAGTACCTGGAGCGCAACGGCAATGTTACTGAAAGTTATTTCGAACAGATCCTGGGCGGCGAAGACCAGGAGACGGTTGATAATTTCAAAGAGCGCCATCCCAACGAGGTGCTGGTCTATGGTCCGAATGGCAAATCCATACGGGCCCGCACCGCCAACCAGAAGAAGATGGTGGGGATGACCGATAAGAACGACATCATCTTTGCCATCGGTCCGGCAGGTACGGGTAAAACCTATACCGCCGTCGCTTTGGCTGTCAGGGCGCTAAAGAACAAGATGGTGAAAAAGATCATCCTTACCCGTCCGGCCGTGGAGGCCGGAGAGAGCCTGGGCTTTCTGCCCGGCGATCTGAAGGAGAAGATCGATCCTTACCTGCGACCGCTCTACGATGCACTGGACGACATGATCCCGGCCGACAAGTTGGGGTATTACATGAGCACTCGGGTCATCGAGATCGCGCCGCTGGCGTACATGCGCGGTCGTACGCTGGACCATGCTTACATTATCCTCGATGAGGCGCAGAACGCGACGGATCTGCAGATAAAAATGTTTCTCACCCGCATCGGCGCCAATGCGAAGGCCATCATCACAGGTGATCTCAGTCAGGTGGATCTCCCGAAGAACCAGCGCAGCGGACTTGATAAGGCCATCAGAATTCTGAAGAATATCGACGGCATCGGACATGTGGAACTTGACGAAGAGGATGTGGTCCGCCACCGGCTCGTCAAGGCCATCATCCGGGCATATGATCGTGAACATAACAAGGACAACCCTCATGCATAACCAAAGATTTACCATCATTGCCCTGGTGCTCACCATTTTTGCGGCCTGTTCCGAACCTGAGGGTTTCAAGAAGCCGGAAGACGGGCTGGATGCCGCCAGCAGTTTCGTGCGTGCCACGCTGGACGGGGATTACGCCAAGGCTGAAAGATATGTTGCGCGCGACGAGGAGGACCTGCGACTCTATGAGCGATATAAAGTTCACATGAAACAGGTTTCTGAGCAGGAGCGACTTGGACTGAAGTCGGCCAACATGATCATCGACAGTGTGCGAACACCCAGTGATTCGGTTACGCTGGTGCATTATTCCAATACATTCCACCGGAAGTCGACACGCCTGCGTGCCGTTCGCATCAATGGGGACTGGTGGATCGATTTCAGCGACACATTCGGCGGGGAACATTGATCACAAACCAACACGAAACGATCAAAGATGCTGCGTGACATCATCTTCGTGGCGGGGGGGAGCGCCCTGGGTGGTGTGCTGCGGCTGCTGACGGGCAGGCTGGTGAAAGCCTATGTACAGACGGCATTCCCCTGGCCGACCTTTCTGATCAATATACTGGGTTGCTTCGCCATCGGTTGGATACATGCATGGGCGACTCGTCAGCCGCAATTCCGACCGGAGATCCTTCTTTTATTGACCACCGGGATCTGTGGTGGATTCACTACTTTTTCAGCCTTTGCTCAGGAGAATATCCTCTTGATGCGTTCGGGATCATTTTCGACGGCCATGGTATATATGATAGCGAGTGTTGCTGTGGGGCTATTCGCTACCTGGGTGGGTATGCTGGCCGGACGATGATATCGGATTTGAAGTATA
Organism: uncultured bacterium; assembly: GCA_903959965.1. Taxonomy (GTDB): domain Bacteria; phylum Bacteroidota; class Bacteroidia; order Chitinophagales; family Chitinophagaceae; genus Pollutibacter. The sequence continues at coordinate 18,724 of CAJBZC010000435.1, read as the reverse complement.
ATCCTTTCGAAAAAAAGCGATGCAGTTGAAAACTGATCAAAGAAATAAGATGAATATCGAAACCATCATATTGATCATCTTCGTGGGCCTGGCGGCCGGGATTCTTGGAGGGATGGTGGGTGTTGGCGGTGGCATCATCATTGTCCCTGCGCTGGTCTATTTTCTGGCCTTTTCCCAGCATCAGGCACAGGGCACATCCCTGGCTTTGATGTTGTTTCCGGTTGGTATACTTGGCGTGATCAATTACTACAAGAAGGGGTATGTTGATTTCAGGTATGCCGGCTTACTGGCCATCGGATTTGTGTTGGGAAGTTATCTCGGGAGTAAGTTCTCTCTGTCACTGCCGCAGTTCACGGTGAAGAAGATCTTTGCCGTGATCATGTTACTCGTTTCGCTCAAGATGTTGTTGCTGGACAAGAAATAAATATAAGCCCGGGGCTGGTTCATGCTCCTGAAACTTTACACCTGCCAACTGCATCCATCATCGGATCGGAGGTTTCGGCCATTTAAGGTAGCTGCCGGGTTTAAGTCCGGTGACTTTTTTAAAGGTCTTTCGGAAGCTGGCCGCATCTTTGAATCCACAGTTTGTATGCAAGTTTGACAAGTCAGCCCCGGCGTTCAATTGTTTGATGGCTTCATCGATCCTCCATTCTTCGAGCCAGGTTTCGAATTCGACATCGTACATCTTTTTCACAATGGATCTGAATGCAGGTTCGGGTTCTTGCAGTCGGTTACATACATCCGAAAATGTCAGGTCTGGGTTCAGGTGTGGTTGTTCTGTTTCAAAGAGGACTTCCATGGCGAGCACGCGTCTTTCCCGGTCAATCACCAGTTGTGTCCCGTCTTCGGATGCATGATAGGATGCATTGGCTATGGCATCCCGTCGATAAGTCCGGGCGGCGGCCAGTGCTGCTGCACGTTCTCTATACAGTGTAAAATTGTTGTTTCGACGCCGGATACTGATCCTCCATATGGCGAAGAGGATAAGCAGGACGGATCCGATGCCCAGGCCGAGCCTTAACCTCTCGCTTTTCTGGATGGCGGCACGGCGGGAGGCCGGGATCTCAAGCACCTGTTTGGGCTGGACGGCCTCGAAATCCGTTCGGGCGGTGAATTTCTTTGGATCCGCCCACATGGCAAGTCGTTGTGCAGATGCGGTTTGTCCTTGTTTTTTGAACTTTTCATGCCATTGCGTCAAGGCCCAGGTGAAATCGTTGAACATACCATTATCCATTGAAATGGATATGGCCCTCTTCAGCGCGCTATCACATAAGATGGTATCTTTTTGCTGGAGATGGGCCACGCCCTTGCAGAGCCAGGCATTCCAGGCTCCGGCGGGATTTTTTCGCGCGGTGGTGAATTGCACGGCGGAGTCGATGTATGGCAGGGCATTTTCTGGGCGGCCGGCATTAAGGTGGTACTGTCCGAACTGAATCAGTCCGCTGAGATAGGAGTACGCGAAAATATGTGTTGGATCGGAGTTCACTGAAGCCCGGAAATAGTAGATAGCACTGTCCGGATCACGCGCCAGCATGATGCCGGCGATCCGGCGGTATGACCTTGACATGTAGTTGATATCTCCTATGGCCGCATAATCTTCCAGAGAAGTCCTAAAGGAAGAGAGGGCCGAAACCGTATCTTTCTGATCCTGGAACATTTCTCCTTTGAATTGATAGATATGCCCAAGGAATCTTCTGTTGCCGGCCGCCCGGAACAACTGCTCCGCCAGATTGAGTGTATCTATCGCCTCCATGGCCTGACCATTTCTGCGCAGATAGCCCCCCCAGGATAACAGCACGAAAGGTTTCTCTCCATTAGTATTTGCTACTTCTACCAGATCCAGTGCATCACGGAGGGGGATCTCCGCCATTTTCCAATCGGGTGTCTGCATCATCAGTTGTGCGATCCCGTTGAGTGCTCTGACTTCTACGGCGGCATGCCCGGCGTCAGCGGCGTGTGCATGCATACTGTCCAACCAGGATTTGGCTTCCTTGATTTTTTCGGAGTATCGTTCTGCGCTGGCCTTTAATTCCCAGGGTCGGTAGAGGCCGGTGTCTGTCATGCCATGTGTCCTGGCGAAAAAAAGCGCGGAGTCTGTTAACAGGAAGGTGCTGTCAGGATGCTTGGCTGCCCTTTCGAGGTAGGACTGCCATTGGCGCCATTCGGCATCTGTGGCGGTGTGATCTGCGGGTTGGGAGCACGAGAATACTGCCAACGATATCAGGAGGGGACGGAGGATGCGATTCATATCTATGCCTTCAGTGGGTATGTAAAGGTAGGGGGATTCCGTGGACGGGTTATATATTTTACGGGTGGCGGATATCCGGGAATTACGCTGCAAGGAAGACCTCACCGGATCCCGATCCTTTTTCGTAGATTAGAGTTGATGCGCAGGAATACTTCAGACTTTACAGATGTTGAACTGCTCGCCGCCTTCCGGGCGTCGGGAGACAGGTCGATGCTCGGAGTGATCCTGGAACGCTACACCCTGCTACTCCTGGGCGTTTGCATGAAATATCTGAAAGACGAAGAAGCGGCGCGGGACATGGTCCAGCAAGTGCATCTGAAAGCCCTCACCGAATGGGAGAAATATCCTGTCGAATATGTGAAGAGCTGGCTCTATATGGTCGCGCGCAATGAATGTCTGATGCGCTTGAGATCCTCGGGAAGAGTGGTAGCAGACATCGAAGTTGTTGCAGCGCGTTTGACCAATGAGGAGACGACCTTTGACCTGTTGCGTGAGAAGGAATCCCGGCTTGATTCGATGGAGGCAGCCATTGGGATGCTGCCGGAACAGCAGCGGGATTGTATCGAACGCTTTTATCTAAACGATCAGAGTTATCGGCAGATCTCCGAATCCACCGGATATTCGATCAAGGAAGTCAAGAGCCATTTGCAGAACGGGAAACGAAATCTCAGGATCATCATCGAAAAAAAGGAGCAGCGAGATGGACGATAAACTTCGGAACATGTTCTCGGAGCATCCAGGCATCCCACCTGAACAACTCATCGCCTATCTGGAAGGAAGGCTGGATGAAAAAGACAGGCTGGAGGTGGAGAAGGCTATGGTGGAATCCGAATTCCTGTCAGATGCGGCGGAAGGCCTCGAAGCCATCCGGGATACTGGACGCATCAATTCCATGGTGGATGAGCTCAACCATAGACTACGCCGCAGGACAATGAAAAAGAGCGGAAATCTTTGGGTCGGACATACCGGGTTCCCATTATGGCTGTCTTTTGCAGCGATCCTCCTGTTGATCCTTATGATCGCCGGTTTTTTCGTGTTGAAATTGATGACCCGCGCCTGAGCCCCCCCTGTCCTCAGCGACACAGCCTGCTGATCAACCCCACATATTCCGGGAACGGTTCGGACAGGTTTTCCACCTTCGCCATTTCAAAATCCCGAAAATCAAAGCCCGGGGACACCGTGCAGCCCACCAGTGCGTACCCCGTAGGATCGGCCGGTTCTGAAGCAAACCAGGCGCCGGCAGGAACCGTATCCTGGAAAACCTCTCCCGCTTGCGGCCGGTTGCCCAGTTTGATTTGTCGATACCCCAGATGGAGATCAAGGATGTGCACGATCAGCGGACTGCTACCGGTGTAGTAATGCCAGGTCTCATCACTCTTGATCCGATGGAATGTTGAAAAATCCCCGGGGCCAAGCAGGAAATAGATGGCTGTCGCCAGCGATCTGTCTTGACCGAAGCGAGGGGGCAGTGCCGGGCCGGGAACGTTCTCGGAAGACCTGTAGGTTTCGCGAAAAAAACCACCTTCCGGATGAGGCTCCAGCGCCAGTTGGGTTACGAGGGCTTGAATATCAGCTGGATAGGCCATGTTAATTTGTATGAAAAATTATTTTTTGTACGTATTGAAAAAATATATTCCTTTACGGCCTTCATAGTAAGACCTTTCGTTCAAGACCGTTACCGATTGCCTGACGTATAGCCTGGCTCCGAGGGGCCAACCAAAACCAACTGTTAGAAAAGCCCGGCTGATTACCGGGCTTTTTTGATGTCCAGCGTTGATCACTGGTATTGAATGTAAATAGGTCGGGGTTTAAGGGTCATCAGTTCTTCCGGCGTCAGCATCCTGTGTGGAGGCAGTTTTACATCGTTTTTATAGAACAGTTTGAAACCGGTGAAATGCACGGGTTCGCGGTGGATGTACGTCCGATAGGTATTGAACTTCTTGGCAGGTTCGCCCCACCCGTCCATATCCATAACGATCTGCACTTCCGGGCGTTGGATGATGTTGCGGTAGTTGGTCACCATGCCCTGGGTGAATCGGTGTACGACGAGTATCTTAGGCGGCAGGCTGTGTTTTCTGACGAGGGATGCTAGGTATTCCGTTGCGTAGTTGATATCGGCTGCGTCGAAGGTGCCGATGACGGTGCCGGGGCGTTGCCCACCTTTCATGGAGAATTCCGGATCGATGCCGAAATGCACATTAGGCATGGAGAGATATTTCTCGAAGGTCGGCATCTCACGTTGCAGGCTGCTCAGTCCCACCTGGATGTCTATGAACACGAGGGCGTTGATCTCCTTCGCATATTCGAGCGTACGATCGATTTCGCGATGGGGCATCCGAAGGCGGTAGCTGCCATCCCTTCCCGGGTCCTGTTGCGCTGTCGTGGCGATGTAATGCAGGGCGGGCATGACGGGAGTGGATGTATCCGCCTTGGCCCATCGGGCAAGTTCGCCCTTGAGTTTTTGCAGCATGGCATCCTTTGGTATTTCGCCCAGGATGCCCATGCGTGTGGAGAAGTAGTTGCCGTAGAAAGCCACTACGCGATGGAAGGGCAGGATGGCGCCCGGCAGCGGCAAGGGTGCCTTCACCGGCCATTTTCCGGTGGTATCTCCATTGACCATGCGGGTCAGGCGACGGTTGAAGATGGCTGTATCAAGGACAGCCGGAGCGGGCCTGGCTGACGTTGCAGACTGAACGCCGGAAGACTTACCGGTAGCCGGTGCGGTGGTTCCGGGCTGGGCCTGACAGGAAAGAAAGGCGAAGACGGCGGTCGCGCAGGACAGCAGGCTGAAGGTTTTGTACATGTGAGATGGCGAATCACGGATTTCGGATCCGAAACAGGATCCTAATGCGAATCTGCTGCAAAAATAAGTATAAACCGCCCTTGGGGGTGTTCAAACACCTAAAGCCTTGCTAATTTTGTGACCATGATTACCCCACTCTCCAGGCTCCGTCGGATCGGAGACATCGAAGGCATATCCTATCTGTTGCTGCTCGGCGTGGCCATGCCCTTAAAGTATCTTGCGGGTCAGCCCAAGGCTGTCACCATCGTTGGCGGCATCCACGGATTTCTGTTCGTAGCCTTCGGCATCGCCCTGATCGATGTATGGTACAAGGAAAAATGGTCGTTCGGCAAGGTACTTGTCGCCTTTCTCTCCTCACTGGTACCGTTTGGCACCTTCTGGCTTAGTGCCCGCATCCGACGGGAAGAACAGACGAAATGACGTATCTTCACGGAATATCAATCATAATCATAGCTTTTGAAGTTCACTGAATTCCATTTCCAAGAATCCCTCCAGGAAGGCATCGATGCCAGCGGATGGGAAGACGCCACACCTGTCCAGGAACAGGTCATTCCTCTGATCCTATCGGGACGCGATATCATTGCTTCAGCACAGACCGGCACCGGAAAGACCGGAGCCTTTCTGCTTCCAATCCTGCAGCGGCTCCTCGAAGGCGGCAGCTCCGATCATCATATCAATGCGTTGATCATCGTGCCAACGAGAGAGCTGGCCGTACAGATCAGCGGTCATCTCGATGGACTGACCTATTTTACCAACCTGAGTTCCATTGCAGTCTACGGCGGCGGCGACGGAAATACGTTCGTACAGGAAAAGATCGCCTTGTCTAAAGGCGCAGATATTGTGGTGAGTACGCCGGGTAAACTCATCTCCCATATCAACATGGGATACGTGAAGCTCACACAGCTCTCCTATTTGATACTTGACGAAGCCGATCGCATGCTCGACATGGGATTCCATGACGACATCATGCGCATCATCGCGCAATTGCCGGAAGAAAGGCAGACGCTGTTATTCTCGGCCACGATGCCTCCCAAGATCCGCACCCTGGCGCAAAAGATCCTTAAAAATCCGGCAGAGATCAACATCGCGATCTCCAAACCACCGGAGCGGATCAAGCAGCATAAGTTCGTCATCTACGAGCCTCAGAAAAACCCGCTGGTCAAGAATCTGCTGAAAGGAAGTCCCTTCAGGTCTATCCTCATCTTCTGTTCCAAAAAAATAAATGTAAAGCAGCTGACCCGTGACCTGAAGAAGGCCGGGTTCAATGCGGAAGAAATCCACTCCGACCTCGACCAGGCTCAACGGGAAGAAACCCTTCGGCAGTTCGCCAGCAAGCGGCTGCCCATCCTGGTGGCGACGGATATCCTGAGCCGCGGTATTGATATCGATGAGATCGAACTCGTAATCAACTACGACGTGCCCCATGACGGAGAGGATTATGTGCACCGAATTGGTAGAACGGCCCGTGCGGAGACTGATGGTACCGCGTACACGTTTGTGACAGAGAAGGAACAGGGCAAGATGTCCAGGATCGAGCAGTTGATCGGCAGGGAAGTGCCGCAGGCGCAGGTTCCCGCAGAACTTGGTGAAGTACCGGACTATCGTCCGAAGGAGCGCAGGCCTGCCGGTGATGGGGGCGGAAAGAAAGGAAAAGGAAAACCACAGCAACAGGATCGCAAACCAACCCCTGCTCCACCGAAACCAGCCGTCAACACTACACAGAAATCGGATCGCGTGCCCATAAAACTGGAAAAAAGACCACCCGCTCCATCTCAGGAATAAAAAAAGCCTTCACCGCAAAGGGGCGAAGGCGCAAGGAATTTGCGGTGAAAGCTTAAGCTCGTTTGGCCTTTTCCTGGTTGAGGGCGGCTTGTACGGCCTTACTGAGTTGTGCAAGGTTGGGTACGCCCGTGAATCGCTCACCATTGATGAAGATCGCCGGCACCTCACGCACACCTAGCTCCAGCCCTTCGAGGAGGTCAGCCCGGACCGTCCAGCCGAAGACGGAATCCGTCAGGTGCGCGATGAAGTTTTTATCTTTCACACCCGCCTCGATGGCATATTCCCGCAGACTGATGCTGCCAAGGTTCCGTCGGTGACGGAAGAGCAAGTCATGCATTTCCCAAAACCGGCCATGCTGCGAGGCAGCGACGGATGCTTCTGCCGCTTTGTGCGCCCGCTGGTGCACCTGCGTCAACGGGAAATGGCGGAACTGGAATTTAAGTTTACCTGAGAATGACTCCAGTAATTCGGTAATTACCGGTTGCAGCTTCGCACAGGCCTCACTCTCATAATCTCCGAACTCCACCAGGGAGACCGGAGCCGATTTCTCTCCCACCCAGAAATGCTTGGGCGGGATGATGTCTATCGCCTTGTTCTTATGGGACATGTTTTAAAATTTTTACGTTTATTCACCAATCAATGTCAAATCAGGAAATTAGGGCCATCACTTGACCTATGACCCTAATTAAACAAATTAGACGCAGATTGGTGTAAAAAGATGCTGCCCGTCGATGTTAAATAAATGTTATTCCGCAATGATCAGACCGCTGTCGGTTCCGTAGTATCATTCCGGAAGACGACCACCCCGTCGAACACATCCACCATGACAGGATGTCGACGATCGATATCCCCCGCCAGGATCCGCCGGGAGAGTTGATTAACGATCTCCTTCTGGATCAGTCGTTTGAGCGGACGGGCCCCGAACTGAGGATCAAAACCATTTTCCGCCAGGAAGTCGATGACGTAATCCGTGAACCGAAGGTCTATTCCGGACGCTGCCACCAGCTTGCGCAGGTTGCCCAACTGGATGCCGATGATATTCCGGATTTCGCGTTTCAACAGGGGTTGGAACATGATGATCTCGTCCACCCGGTTGAGGAATTCCGGTCGGATGGTTTGTCTCAACAACGCCATCACATCCACCTTTGCACGGTTCGCGGCCACTTCAAGTTCGTCCTCTCCGATGCCCTCGTAAGCTTCCTGGATCAGGTGACTGCCGATATTGCTGGTCATGATGATGATCGTATTCTTGAAGTTCACCATCCGGCCTTTGTTATCGGTCAGCCGGCCGTCGTCGAGCACCTGGAGCATGACGTTCCACACGTCCGGATGCGCTTTTTCGATCTCGTCGAGCAGCACAACGCTGTAGGGCTTGCGTCGCACCGCCTCGGTGAGTTGGCCGCCTTCGTCGTAGCCGACATATCCCGGAGGTGCACCTACCAGTCTGGACACGGTATGTTTTTCCTGGTATTCGCTCATATCGATGCGGGTCATCATGCCCTCGTCATCGAACAGGTATTCTGCCAGCGCCTTCGCCAACTCCGTCTTACCGACACCGGTAGTGCCCAGGAAGATGAAGGAGCCGATGGGTTTCTTCGGATCCTGAAGTCCCGCCCGGCTGCGCCGGATGGCATCGGCCACGGCCGTAATCGCCTCCTCCTGGCCAACGACCCGCTCATGGAGATGGTCTTCCAGATGCAGGAGTTTCTCCCGGTCGCTCTGTAACATCTTCGACACCGGAATGCCGGTCGACTTCGCAACATTCTCGGCAATATCCTCTGCATCCACCTCCTCTTTGAGCAGGCGCTTTTCGCCGGAACTCTCGAGTTGTTCCGTGAGTTTGGTAATCAGAGCCTCCTGCTCCTTGACCTTTCCGTACCGGATCTCGGCCACCTGTCCGTAATGTCCTTCTCGTTCGGCTCTTTCAGCTTGTAGCTTCAGCTGTTCGATGGCCGCCTTGGCCGTTTGCACCTGCTCCACCAGTTCCTTCTCCTGCTGCCATTTGGCCTTCAGGGTATCCCGTTCGACGGCGAGATTAGCGATCTCGGTATGTAATTCCTTCAGTTTGACTTCATCATCTTCCCGCTTGATGGCTTCCCGTTCGATTTCGAGCTGACGGATCTGCCGCTCAAGTTTATCGAGTTCTTCGGGCATGGAGTTCATCTCCAGGCGAAGTTTGGCGGCGCTTTCATCGATCAGGTCGATGGCCTTATCGGGCAGGAATCGGTCGGTGATATATCGGCTGGACAATTCCACGGCGGCAATGATCGCTTCGTCCTTGATCCGCACGTGGTGGTGCGTCTCGTATCGGTCTTTCAGCCCTCGCAGGATCGAGATCGCATCTTCCGGAGTGGGTTCATCGATCATTACTTTCTGGAAGCGGCGTTCAAGCGCCTTGTCTTTCTCGAAGAATTTCTGGAATTCGCTGAGCGTGGTGGCACCCACGGCCCTCAGTTCTCCTCTGGCCAGAGCCGGTTTGAGGATATTGGCGGCATCCATCGCCCCTTCTCCGCCTCCGGCACCCACGAGGGTGTGGATTTCATCGATGAACAGGATGATCTCGCCATCGCTGCCCGTGACTTCCTTGACCACGCCCTTGAGGCGCTCCTCGAATTCACCCTTGTACTTGGCGCCAGCGATGAGCTGACCCATGTCCAGGGCATAGATGATCTTCGACTTGAGGTTTTCCGGCACATCACCGTTGACGATCCGCATGGCGAGTCCTTCGGCAATGGCTGTCTTACCCACGCCGGGTTCGCCCACGAGGATCGGGTTATTCTTGGACCGGCGCGTCAGGATATGCAGGGTGCGCCGGATCTCTTCATCCCGTCCGATGACCGGATCGAGCTTGCCCTGACGGGCCATTTCATTGAGGTTCCGGGCGTATTTATTGAGCGCGTTGAACTGTGTCTCCTGTGTCTGACTCTTCACCGTGTCCCCTTTCCTCAGTTCACGGATAGCTGTGTTGAGGCCCTTTTCGGTCAGTCCGGCATCCTTCAGGATCTTTGATGTCTGATCGCTGCCTTGCAGGATCGCCAGCAAAAGATGCTCCGGGGTGACAAACTCATCTCCAAAACCCTTCAGCAGGGAACCTGCCCGCAACAGGGCCTGATTGGCTTCGCGACCCAGTGACTGTGCCGGTTCCGCATCCGTCTTCGGCAGACGGCTGACCAGTTCTTTCAGTTTGGTGTCAACCAACGCCAGGCCAACGTTGTTCTTTTTCAGCAGGTATTCTACCGGCGAATCCTTCTGACCCAGTAATGCCAGGAGCAAGTGCTCCGTTTCAATGTTCGGGTTCCGAAGGTTGAAGGACAGCTGCTGAGCTTGCTGCACCACTTCCTGCGCCCTGATCGTATAATTGCTTAAATTCATGGCTTGAACTTTTGGTTGATAAGACTTCAACAAATTGTACTCCAATCCCAAATTCCCGCAACTATGTCAGTAAATCTTACATCAATCTGTCATTTCTGCAGTCGAATAGTTTTTTTTCTGCTTTTTTTTCAGGGGGCCATGGCGCAGCGTGACTTCACGGGGATCGACGGAGTACTTTCTTTGCACCAGAAAACATTGGGAAAAGACCTGGTGATCCTGGTGGGGAAGGACGGGAAAGCGGTGTATCAGAAGCAGTCGCCTGAATTCAATGCCAAGATGCCTGTGGCGATCGAGCATGCCAGCACCTGGCTGACGGCGGCGGTGGTGATGAGTCTGGTCGATGCCGGGAAGATCAATCTGGACGACAAGGTGAGTAAGTACATCCCGCTATTCAACAAGTATTTCAAGGGATACATCACGATCCGGCAATGCCTGGCACATACGACCGGCATTGAAGCGGAGGCGGCCGGGGTGTTGCGACTGGCGCAGAAAAACAAGTTTGAGAATCTGGAAGAGGAAGTGAATCATTATGTGACGAAGCGCGAGATCGTCACCAACGCCGGGGAGGCCTTTCATTACAGCCAGGTGGGACCGAACATCGCCGCGCGGGTAGTGGAGATCGTGACGAAAAAGACATTCGACCGAATTGCCCAGGAGAAGATCCTGCGGCCGGTGGGCATGCGGACGACAAGTTTTTACAGTGAAAGCGGGGGCATCAATCCGGCCCTGGGCGCCACTGCTTCAGCACAAGATTATCTGAATTTCATGATGATGTTGCTGAACAAGGGGATGTTCAATGGGAAACGGGTGTTGAGCGAGGCATCTGTCGCTGAGTTGTTGAAACCACAGTTCGCTGACCGCCCCGTAAGGTCCACCCTGGACATCTGCAAGGGCATGACGCATGGACTGGGCGCCTGGATCCTGGAAGCAGATCCATCCGGAAATCCGACGAGCATTGGCTGTCCCTCCTTGAGTGGCATCTGGCCCTGGATCGATCTGAAACGAGGGTATGCAGCAGTGATCCTGCCTGCAAAAACGCCTTCAGGCACCATGCGGACGGATATATACGGACTGATCCGCGATGAGATCGATGTGAAAATGCAATAGAATTTGTTCTTAAGCAGATGACTACACAGGACCTGTTGGCGGAGGAACGTTCGAGGATCGTGAAAACGGAGGCTTCTGCCCTGGGCTTCGAGGCCTGCGGCATCGCCCGTGCCGAAAGGCTCGACGATGATGCCCGTCGGCTGGAGCGCTGGCTCTCCAATGGCATGCATGGAGGCATGTCCTATATGGAGCGTCATTTTGATCTGCGCGTCGATCCCACCCAACTGGTACCCGGAGCCCGATCTGTCATCACGTTGCTGATGAGCTACCATCAGGAGGCATCGCAAGTACCCGGTGTGCCGAAAGTGGCGTCCTACGCCTGGGGTGATGATTATCACGAGGTCATTCGCGCCAAACTCAATCGATTGATAGATGTCCTGCGCACAAGGATAGGTGCCATCGACGGTCGGGGATTTGTGGACTCCGCACCGGTGTTGGAGCGCAGCTGGGCGCAGCGTGCGGGACTGGGATGGATCGGACGGAACGGGAATCTCATCAACCGATCGATGGGTTCTGAATTCTTCATCGCCACGTTGATCACGGATCTGGAGTTGATAGCCGACGATCCTTTCGCAAAAGACTGGTGCGGTAGCTGCCGAAGATGCATCGATGCCTGTCCTACCGAGGCCATCCTGCCTGACAAGGTGGTGGACGGCTCGAAATGCATCTCCTATTTCACCATCGAATTGAAGGACAACATCATCCCCCGGGAGATGCAGGGCAAATTCGATGACTGGATGTTCGGCTGTGATGTGTGCCAGGATGTTTGTCCCTGGAACCGATTTGCGAAACCCACACGGGAGGCGGCGTTCCAGCCACTGCCGGAGATCCTGAATTTCACGACCCGCGAATGGGAGGCATTGACAGAGGATGCGTTTAAGAAGATCTTCCGGCATTCACCGCTGAAACGCTCGAAACATATGGGCATCATGCGAAACTTGTCGTTCCTGAGATCATCGGCAGATCGGATATCTCAAACATGAGAAAGCCCCGCTGTCAGAGACAAGCAGGGCTTTCAGGACTCAACCAAAACCTCCCAATTCATGCTGAAAACTGCTGCGAAAGGATATTGGATACGACCTTGAGTTCTCCATTCCGCATTTTCAGAACGTATACTCTTTTTTCATCACGCGCGTTTGAAAGTTCTGTCAAATGCTGCTGACAGGAACAAAGTTGCACGAAGGACAGGTATCTACTTATGACGGTGATTAGTCGGTAAACTGATCCTGGTTAGTCCCGGCATTGACAGACTATGATAATAGTGACCGGCATCGACGTATTTTTGCGCAAAGCGCATCCCTTGCCGGCAGACATTCTCCTGATCACTCCACCCTTTACCCAGCTGAATACACCCTATCCGGCGACCGCCTATCTGAAGGGATTCCTGCAGACACGGGGATTCATTGCGGAGCAGTGCGACCTCGGCATTGATACCATGCTGCGCATCTTTTCTCGGTCAGGTATAACCGCACTTTTCCGGGAGATGGGCGACCAGCCTGCCTCCTCACCAAACATCGCCCGGATCATTGCTTTGCAGTATGAATACATCCGGAGCATCGATGATGCCATCCGATACCTGCAGGGCCGCAATCCAACGCTGGCGCATCGCATAGCGCAGCGTAACCTGCTGCCCGAGGCGGGCCGGTTTGCACAAGTTGCGGACCTCGAATGGGCCTTCGGCACCATGGGTGTGCAGGATAAAGCCCGGCATATCGCCACGCTTTTTCTCGAAGACCTCTCTGATTTGATCCGCGAGACGACCGATCCATGGTTCGGATTCACCCGCTATGCGGAGCGCATTGCCCGCTCGGCAGAACGCTTCGATGCCCTGGAGGAGGCGCTGCAGGGCCCGGAAAGTTTCACCGACCGATACATGTTGGAGATCTTACGGTCAAGCATAACCGAAACGGAACCCGCTGTAGTGGCCCTCTCCGTTCCCTTCCCTGGCAACCTTTATGCAGCATTGCGTTGCGGGCAGTGGCTGCATCAGCACCGGCCTGATATCCGGGTTGCCCTCGGGGGAGGATACGCCAATACGGAACTGCGATCGCTGAAAGATCCGAGGGTTTTCAAGTATGTCGATTTCATCACGCTCGACGACGGAGAAGCACCGGTGGAGCAACTGCTGAGACATGTCCGCGGTGACATTGGAAAAGATCATCTGAAGCGGACCTTCACCCTGACGGAAGGGGCTGTCACCTGGTACGATAACCGGCTGGTCACCGACTACAAACAGACTGAGACGGGCACGCCTGATTACGACGGACTGCCCCTCGACCAATACATTTCCGCCATTGAAGTGCTCAATCCAATGCACCGGCTATGGAGCGACGGCCGCTGGAATAAGCTCACCATGGCGCATGGGTGCTACTGGGGGAAATGTACCTTTTGCGATATCTCTCTGGATTATATCAAACGATATGAACCGCTGACGGCTACGATCCTCTGTGACCGGATGCAGGAATTGAAAGAACGCACGGGGGTCAATGGTTTTCATTTTGTAGATGAGGCGGCTCCGCCTTCGCTGATGAAAGCACTCTCCCTGGAGATCCTGAAACGAGGGATGGTGGTCAGCTGGTGGACGAATATCCGGTTTGAAAAGAGTTTCACGCGTGATCTCTGTCAGCTGCTGCGCCGGGCCGGGTGCATTGGTGTATCCGGCGGACTGGAAGTAGCCTCAGACCGACTGCTGTCGCTCATTCAGAAAGGCATCACTGTGGAGCAGGTTGCCAAAGTGAACAGACACTTCACCGAGGCGGGCATCATGGTGCATGCCTATCTGATGTATGGATTTCCGAGTCAGTCGGCGCAGGAAACCATTGATTCCATGGAAATGGTTCGTCAGATGTTTGAAGCGGGCATTTTGCAATCTGCCTACTGGCATCAGTTTACGATGACGGCGCATAGTCCCGTCGGCATGGATCCGGATGCCTATGGCGTAAAACCCCAACACTCAGCAGTCGGTGATTTCGCGCGCAATGACATCCCTCATGAAGATCCGCGGGGTGCCGATCACGAGCAGTTTGCCTGGGGGCTGCAGAAATCACTGCTCAACTGGATGCATGGTCATGGCATCGACCAGCCGCTCCACAAATGGTTTGACTTCACCGTGCCACGTACCAGCGTCCCAAAAGAGTTCATGCGCAACTGCCTGAGTACAGAGGAATATCTTTCGCTGAAGCCTGACACGAAATGGGTGTGGCTGGGTGGAAAACCTTCATTGAACATCACTACCCGAACGAAGAAGGGCAATAGCTGGGAGGTCGCTGAACTCAGTGTTGAAACCCCACAAGATACACTTGTGATCCGGGCAGAGCCGTCGCAGGGACGATGGCTCGCAGACTATCTGTCGCGCCTAACCGAAAAAACGGATCGGAGCTTCCTGACGCGCGAGGCAGAGGAGGATTACCAGGCGGCCGGACTGGAGGATTTTGGGCTCTTCTGGGACAACAAGCCGGTGAACGGATTGTGGAAGGCGGGGTTGCTGAGGGTATAATGATCCGGCCTTATATTTATTTTCTTACCGATGGATCGTCGGGGGTAATGCCGGGATTTCGCTCTCTATCCTCCCTGGCCTCTGCATGCAACTGCTCTTTCAACTTGTCTAAACTGCCTTGCAGGAGCGGACCTTTCATATCGCCCGCCATGATGCCGTAGAATTTCTCCCAGGGATACCATTTCAGCTCTTCGATGACGAACCATACGACCTGCACGGAATCCGCTCCGTTCTGCTGCACGGCGAAGCCCGATTCCATCGGCCTTCCGCTGCCCATGATGAGCCGGGTAACCAGTCCGCCTTCATTATCTGCCGTGATCTCAATGCCATGGGATCTCCCGCGCGGATCCTTCCAGGACAGGGAAGGCCCGGCAGATGCAGCGGCGGGTGATACCTTGATATTAGAAGCATCGGTCAGCAGCAGGTTCCATGAAGCCCATCCGTTGAGATCACGCAGTGTTGAGCTTACCCGTTCCTTTGAGACACCCACTTTAACCCAGCGGGAATTCATCACAGTGTCCGGCAACAAGGAAGAGATGGCGATAAGTACCAGCGCCAGGCCGGTCATAACAAAGAATAAGGATTTGACAGTTTTCATTCGCTCATTTTTATTCCCATCGGAAGACCCGCACGGCAATCGCGTAAACGGCTACACCCCAGAGGGCCAGATAGCCGATCTCCCGGCCGCAGTCGGTTATGTGTGCTCCTTCAAAAGCGATGTTCCGCATGGCTTCGTTGAGATGAGTCAGCGGCAACACACGGCAGACAGGCTGCAGCCAGGTCGGGAAGTTCTCTACCGGAAAAAAGGTGCCGGCCAGTAGGAACTGCGGAAGGGTCACCAGGTTGGAGAAGGGAGGGATTGCACTTTCCGACCGCGCGAGTCCGCTGACGATGAAACCGAAACCCATGAATACGACGAGTCCCAGCAGTGATAACAGAAGCATCTCCGCAAAGGTCGTCCACCCGTTGACCAGCGTGAAATCAAAGGCAAAATGTCCCACAGACAATATGACTATGGCAGTCAACAGTTGAAACACCACCCTGCCCAGTCCTTCACCGATGATGATCGTCGGGCGACTGACGGGCGTGGCGAAGAATCGCTTCAATACCAGCGTCTGCCGGAGGTTATAGAAGAGAAAAGCCACGCCGAAGACACCGGCGCTGAGCAGGGAGAAGCCCAACTGACCAGGGAGCACGAAATCAATCGTCCGGTAGACACGTCCCGGGACTTCCACCGATTCCATGAAAGCGTAGACGGGGCGGTTGGGGTCTGCGGAGCGTTCGACTTCACCGATCGTTCGGAGGATGACCGATTGGAGAAGTCCAATCCGATCGCCCGAGGCGGAGGAGGAAGTCACCACCACGCGGTATTTCGGGTATCCGGCGGGATTGACGGGATCGATCCTGAGGAGTGCCGTGATGCGTCCTTTCTCCAGGTCGGTGCGGATGGTGGCCGAATCTTTGTCGGAAACTATAATATTAGACCGGTCGCGCAGGGCGCGGGCGATGGGATGAGACGTATCACCCGCCCGCTCGTATGCCACCCGGATCACCGGCACGGGTGACGACAGAAACCCGAACACGAGGATGAAGATGAAAGGGAACAGCACGCTGAAGATGATCGCCGAGGGACTGCGGAGCATAGAACGAAGACTGGCCGTTGCGATGGCGAACATCGCCCTGGTCTGACTGTAAGATCTCTCCATGCCGTTGATTGTGTCGCGAAATTACCGAAAAGCACGGCATCCCGGGGGCTAAATCCCAACCACGAGGAAACGAAGGCACAAAGAAAAACCAGGGACTACACGCCCATGGGTTAATTTTGCCGATTCATGGAAATTTCGTATATTCTTACAGGCGGCAACATAGGCGACCGGCAAGGGAATCTGTCCAGGGCAGCGATTCTGCTGGAGTCCCGCGCAGGCAGGATTTTGCACAGATCAAGCTACTACGAAACGGCCGCCTGGGGTATCGAGGCGCAGCCCGACTTTCTGAACCAGGTACTGGAGATCGAGACTACCATGAGTCCGGAAGCCCTGTTGGATAACCTGCTGGAGATCGAAAGGGAAATGGGCCGCATTCGGGGCGAGAAGTTTGGTCCCCGGACCATCGACCTGGACATCCTTTTTTACGGCGATATGATCATCCGGACGGATGAACTGGAAATCCCGCATCCCCGGATGGCGGAACGGAGATTCGTCCTGGAACCTTTGTGTGAACTGATCCGTGACCGGAAACATCCCGTAACGGGACAAACGATCCGGGAGATGCTGCTCGCCTGCACAGACCCTCTGGCTGTTCGACGGATCATCGCTTAAAACATTCATTCCACTGCAGGTTTTATGGGCCGTCCTGATGCAGTACCTGCATCAAAATGAGTTTGTTAGTAACCTCTTTTACCCATTCTGCCCCTATCGTTTGTTTAATTGGTAAAATCCTCATAAGTTTCAGGTACGCAAAAGCGTGCCATGAGAAAAAAAACAATCAACCTCGCCCTCACAGGAATTTCCTGTCTGCTGATCGCCACGGCCTTTACCTATTACCAGCAGCCCTTAGAATCACCCCTCACATCAAGTGACCCAAAAGTTTCGAAACTCAAGCTCCCCGCGGGTTTCAAGGCTGACCGACTCTACGGCCCGTCCGAACATGAGGAAGGTTCATGGGTATCGATGACATTTGATCCAAAGGGACGAATCATCGCATCCGATCAGTACGGATACCTCTACCGGATCACCGTTCCGGCCATCGGGGATACCATCACCAAGACCCGGGCGGAGAAACTTGAAGTTCTGAGCGACTCAGCCTTCATGAATCAAAAGGATCCGGGAAAAATTTCCATGGGATATGCACAGGGGTTGTTGTATGCCTTCAACAGCCTCTACGTGATGATCAACCACTCCGGCAACAACGATCTAAAGCGAACCAGCGGACTTTATCGCCTGCAGGACACCAACGGAGACGACCAGTACGACAAGATCACCCTGCTGAAATCCATGCAGGGTTCCGGCGAACACGGCACCCACAGTGTGGTGTTGTCCCCCGACAAGCAGTCGATCCATGTTGTAGCGGGCAATTTCACCAAGATCCCCAAGATGGATGCCTACCGGAATATCCCCGACGGTAAACTCGATAACTTATTCCCCCTGATCAAAGACCCGAACGGACATGACAATACCGTGGAATCCCATGGCGGATGGGTCGCCAAGACGGATCCTGAGGGCAAGAAATGGGAATTGATTGCCTCCGGACTGAGGAATTCCTTCGACATTGCCTTCAACGATGCCGGTGAAATGTTCACCTATGATTCGGATATGGAATGGGATTTCGGAACGCCCTGGTATCGTCCGACCCGGATCCTGCATGTGACCAGCGGCGCTGAATTCGGCTGGAGGCCCGGTACCCTCAAGTGGAACGCCAACTATCCCGATAACCTGCCGGCTGTCATCAACGTCGGACAGGGCTCTCCCACCAATTTCATGAGTGGCGCGAATGCCAAATTTCCGGCGAAGTACCGCAACGCCCTCTTTGCTTTCGACTGGAGTTTTGGCATCATCTATGCTGTGTACCCGACCCCCAATGGAGCCTCCTACACGGCCACCGGGGAGGAATTCATCTCCGGCTCTCCCCTGCCCCTGACAGATGGTACCATTGGCCCTGATGGAGCGATGTACTTCCTGACGGGAGGCCGCAGACTGGAATCCGATCTCTACCGGGTTTATTACACCGGCAGCGATGTGAAAGAATCAAAGACTGTTGCCCTGGTGACAGATGCCCTTAAAACCCGCAGGAAGCTCGAACTGCTCCATGGTGTCGCGAAGCCCGGAGCGGTCGAGGAAGCCTGGCCATTCCTTAAAGACCAGGACCGGCACATCCGGTATGCCGCAAGGATAGCCATCGAGGCGCAACCCATCACCGA